>CAYUEX010000009.1:0-26047 GCA_964443855.1 uncultured Halobacteria archaeon
GTAGTAAGGAAATAAGGATTCATAAATAAAGCTTACTTTCACGCAGTAAGGGGCTAGACCCCCCCCCTTACCAACCCTCCCGACCAAATAAGGAGCCAGACCATCCAACTTTCTTCGAAAGAAAGTTGGATCAAACCTTTTTCTAAAAGGTTTGAGTGATGACGTTGAACACAGGAGATATCGTGGCAACGAGCACGCCAAGCGGGATCGGGACGTTAAGGAACTATGTATTCTGATCCAAACGCATTAATACCTCTTTAAACGTTGCAAATGGTTAATCCATGCTCTTTGAGGTGAAGTTTAATAGTGGATTATAGTGCGGTTTGGCTAGTAAGCTCGCATGAAAGTACCCTGAGTGGTCATTGATGCGAGCTCTCTCCCAAGCACAAAAATAGCCTGCTTGTGCTCGTCTTTGCTACGATGCACCTGAAACGGAGAGATCTCAAGATCTTTGTACTTTACAAACTCGCAATATAAGCCCTGTTCCTCAAAATAATTCTTCACCTGCACCATAAGCATGTGGAGGTTTATCAACTCAGCCTTTTTCATGTACTGTTTAACGGGGGAAGGTAGTATAAGTAGGTATAAGGGCTTCGAATAAGAACCTAAAATCCGAACCTGATGCATATTCAATTCAAATCTTTGCACTTCTATCCTTACAGTGTGCGTTCCATATTCTAAAATCCGTTATCGGGAACCCTGCTTAGCCTTGTTCACCCATTTGCGACCGCTACATTTTTTGACATGATCATTGCCATCGCAACGAGCCCAATATTCTTGCTTTATTCTGAGTTAGCGATCTGGAAAACGCCGCCCAATATTTCTGCCGGGCTGGTTTTCAATTTCATCACCGGTTTCATTCTCGTAGCAGTTTATACCGTCATTTACAAAGGCATCCCTGACGTTGGATGGCAGAGAGGTTTAAGCTACGGAATAATTGTCGGGCTCTTCAGAGGGGTAATGACCACCTTTTCGAGCATCGTCATGTACAATATCCCAGTGGCATTGATTGTTACCAGCCTCATTACGGGTTACATCGAGATCGTAATAGTATGCGTACTACTCGCAGTGATTTATGAAAGACTAAACGGTACGTGAACTTTAAGACTCTGCTCCACTCGTTCAATAAATCAGGATTAGAACATCATTCCGTCTGCAAGCTGGTGAGGATTGGTGAGGATTATCCAGTCACGGTGTTTTAATCGCGATCAACGAGATTTCCACACCTGCATCCTTTGGCAACCGTGCAACCTCCGCAGCGCAGCGAGCCGGAGGGCGCTCCTTGAAATACTCTGCGTATACTTGGTTAATCCGGGCGTAATTGTCCATGTCATCCATGAATACCGTAATACTGACGACGTCGGAATAGTCCATACCAGCCTCCTTGAGCACGGCTCCGAGATTTTCAAGTACTTGACGCGTCTGCTCTTCTACCGAGCCGTTCACCACCTCGCCCGTATTCGGATCTATGGGAATCTGTCCCGAACAGAACAGCACGTTCTCTACCACGATGCCCTGGCGTAGGGCCCAATAGCTTCGGGAGCACCTTTTGTTGCGATAACCTTCTTAACCGAATCCGCCTTTGAATGTTCCATGATCCTCCTCCCCCCCTGAGTACATCACCGAATAAAGAACGTCGCTTTCTTTTCATCGCCACTGTTAAATGGCATTAAAAAGCGCTTTCGATCCTATTTTATCCGTTTCTAACTTCCCATTATATAACTTTCATCCAGAACATGAACCCACAGTAAATAAGAGAGAACCATCTCGATTTGATCACCATAATTACTGCACATAAAGAGAAAACTTTGTTTGTCGTGGCTGCGAATAGCAACAAAGGGGGCGATTAGTTGGGATAGAATGGCCAAAGAAAGAACGTTAGCAATGGCAAAGCCCGGAGGCATAGAGCGGAGATTCGTAGGCAAAATAATCGAAAGAAAAGATTTTTAAGAGAATCTAAAGATAGTACAGAACAACGAGGGTGAGAATATGGAGGGAGAAGATTTACGAGCTTTACTGGCTGAGCAGCGATCCTTAGCGAACGAGTACCACACCTCGATATGGCGGAGTTCTCGTTTCTTCTCTGCTTTAATTACGGCACTTTTAGGTTTAAGTGCAATACTAATAGGGGCAAATGCGCCAAAAATACTTATAGTGGCCTTTCCCTTTTTGGCGTTACTATTCAGTGTATTTGGTATGCTCGTTTTATACAGAGGTAGCCGCTATTTTTTACAAGCAACCTATGCAATTTCGGTCATTCGTCATAAACTTAATATTCATAATTTTATTAATAAGGAGGAACTTAGGACTTTTGGTATTGATGATTTACTCAATGAGCGATTCCCTTCTGCAGAGGATTATGTGAAGGAACGTAGTATTGATCTAACAAAATTTAGAATACGGACTATCATTTATTGGATATATATCGTGTTAGCCACTATGAGTATCGCTTTCATGGGTTATGTTATTGTTTATGTTACCTGAGTACGTTGGATTTGAAGCCCTGTAAAATAGTAAGCAAGATCGAATTGAGATAGCTTTGATAAATCTGCTGTTACTGTAAAGCGATTGGCTGAAAAGGCGAAGTGAATAGAGCGGAAAAAGTAGTAAGAATGTAGACCTATCGAAACAGAAACGTTTATTGGACTGGATACGTCAACTTTTATTGCTTCAAACACGCGTCCAAAAACGCTTTGAACGGTGGAGAAGGCGTATTTGGTCTTGATCTGAATTCGGGATGGAACTGCGTGGCGAAGAAGAACGGATGCCCCTGTATTTCCACGATCTCCATCCTCGTCCCACTCCGGTCGCTGCCCGAGAAAATCAAACCATCGCGCTCTATCTGTTCGATATACGCGGGGTTCACCTCGTAGCGATGCCGATGCCGTTCCACAATCTTGTTCTTGCCGTAGATCCGTTCTGCTATCGTATCTTTCCTTATGAAAACTTCATAATCGCCCAGTCGCATCGTCCCGCCCATTTCATCCACCTCTTGCTGCTCATCCAGCAGGTCGATGACGGGATGCGTCGTCTCAGAAAGCTCAGAACTATGTGCATCTTTAAGCTGCGCGATATTCCGCCCTGCCTCTACCACGGCCATCTGGAACCCAAAGCATAAGCCTAAAAACGGAATCTTATGTTCTCTTGCGTACGCGATTGCGTTAATCTTCCCTTCTACGCCGCGTGCGCCGAAACCGCCAGGGACGAGTATGCCCTGAACGTCCTCAAAGAATGAATCTAAACGGTCAACCTCTTCCAGATCCTCTGCTTCTATCCATTTCGTCTCCACGTTGCAGCCTAACTCCGTAGCCGCGTGCTTCATCGCTTCTTTTATGCTCAAATACGAATCTTCTAACTCCGCGTATTTACCTACCAGTGCTATGCGTATCGTCCGACCCTGAGCGGATCGTCGTAACCGCTCTACCATCTGTTCCCACTCGTGGTCGTCGGTGAGCGGCGTTAACTGGAGTTTGTCCATTATATACTCGTCAATCCCTTCCTGCTCGAGCAAAAGCGGCACCTCGTAGATATCGTTCGCATCCGCAGCGCTGATTACCGCGTCTTTCTTCACGTTACAGAACATCCCTATCTTCGCCTTCACATCATCCTTCAATAGCTTCTCACAACGGCATACAATAATATCCGGCTGCAGCCCTAATTCACGGAGCGCCTTCACCGAATGCTGTGTCGGTTTCGTCTTCGGCTCGCTCAGGAGCGTAAACGGCACCAACGTCACGTGCACGAACAGGAAATCGCTCTCTTCCTCCTCGCCCTGCATCTGCCTGACCGCTTCTAAGAATGGCATGCTCTCGATGTCACCGACCGTGCCGCCTATTTCTACCAAGCAGAGATCTGCACCACTATTATCCGCAACGCTTCGTATTCGTGCCTTTATTTCATTCGTCACATGCGGAATTATCTGCACCGTCTGTCCCAAGTATTCTCCTTTTCGTTCGCGCTCGATCACCGTGGAATAAATGACGCCGGTAGTGATATTATGCTCTCTGCCTAGCTCTACATCCATGAACCGTTCATAATGCCCTAAATCGAGATCAACCTCCGTGCCATCCCCCAAAACGTACACCTCACCGTGCTGATACGGATTCATCGTTCCGGCATCTATGTTGATGTACGGGTCAATTTTCATAGGCACGACGCTGTAGCCTCGGTTCTTCAACAATCTACCGATGGAGGCCATTGTAATTCCCTTGCCAAGCCCGCTCATCACGCCCCCGGTCACCACTATATATTTCATCTGTAGCCCTAACTCTCAGTTCTCCTTTTGCTAATACAAATAAAGAATGTACGGTTCTTAGATCAAACTTTCTTCTTAAAAAAAGGTTGCTGATAAACCTTTTCGCTTTACGAAGAGGTTTTATTACAGATTGTAGATGACGATAAATATGAAGATGACTGAGGCGATTAAGGCACTGACGAACATATACAGATGATTGGGTGAAGCGCTAAAGATGCGCATGATTACGAGGAAAACAGAAAAGAGAATCGCAGCGCACGCTGATACGGCCAAGTGCGACAAAAGCTCTCGTTCATCCGCTGATAGTGTTAGTTCCTTCTTCTCGGTTCTCGTTGGCTCTTCCAGTTCCCCCTCTTTATCCTCTTCCGCTTTTTGTGCTCCGGTTTCTCGTGACTCTACGATCTCCACGGAAAAACTCCGCTTGGTCGCGCCGTATCCAGCGCTCACGAATATCTCGCCGAGACCAGACTTATCCGTCATGCCTGCATAGCTCTTGGGCAGCCGTACAATTGCCGCTATCTTCTCGTCGTCGATTACGTAGACCTTATCCTGCATGAGCATCAACTTGTCCCGTATCTCTTTGCTCAGCGAGAGATGGACATGCGTCGGCTCTCCGCGATTACTAACAAGGAGCTCAAAGCTCGTCTCCTCTCCCGCTTTTAGCGGAATCCGCAGTACTTCATGATCAAATTCTATCGAATTCAAACTCTTTCTACTCAGGTATATCTTCTGCTGTATTCGCTCCATCTCCTTTTCGCTCATCGCCCGGGGGCACCAATTAACGGAAGTTGCAAACCGTACAGTCACTCAGAGCTCTGCCTGAGTTCTGGTGGCAGGAGATTCGGGATACCGTCCTCTATGGGATATCGTTCGTCGCATTTACGACAGTATAAGCTCCCTTTCACAATCTCCCCCTTCTCATCCTCCTCATCGATACCCAATTCCAAATCGCCCTTACACATGGGACAGGCAAGAATATCCATCAGCTCTTTTTTCATTGCTTTCGTTATTGTACCCACGACTTTTTATAGTATAGCGTAAGTTAAATGTAACGTTCGTTGCTAACTAAGTAAGAAAGAGAGAGATAGGAGGATGAAAAGCAGAAAGTTTGTGCCTTCGAACCGCTTGGAAATACTGGGTATCGATGGGCTTCCGGAGATCAGAGAAGGCGATGATTTAGCCCGTTTATTCCTCGAAGCCGTGAAAGAGCAACAGGTGGGTTTAGAAGACGGGGATGTCATCGTCGTCACCTCGAAGATAATCTCGAAGAGCGAAGGCAGGATTGTTGACCTTTCCGATGTGCGCGTGAGCGGTGAAGCAGACCGCATAGCAGCGGAAACGGATAAGGATCCGCGAATCGCCCAGCTCGTACTCGATGAGTCGCACGCAATCGTACGTAGGATGAGCAATCACGTTATCGTTGAGACAAAGCATGGTTTTGTGTGTGCAAATGCAGGTGTTGACGAATCGAACGTTGCGGAAGGGAACGCCGTGTTACTGCCACGAGACCCGCAAAGAAGCGCGAAGCAGCTCAGGAGGGAGATAGAAGAGCGAAGCGGAAGAACTATTGCCGTCTTAATTTCTGATTCGTTCGGCAGAGCGTTCAGAGACGGTGTGACAGGCGTCTGCGTTGGTATCTCTGGCATTTCTGCGCTCATTGACCGGAGGGGTGAGGAGGACCGTTTCGGCAAAATCGCGGAGATAACAAAAGAAGCGATTGCCGATGAGATATGCGCCGCGGCGAATCTCGTAATGGGAGAATTCAAAGAAGGTGTGCCCATCGCCATTGTCCGTGGCTTACATTTGGAACGGTGCGAAGGGGACATTCAAGAACTTCTATTTAGCAAGGAGGAAGACCTCTTCAGGTAGGTGGTGGGGGGTAGGTTTTTAGCGGAAAACTCTTTACTGAGCAAGTATAATACAGAATCAGGATTATGGCCAAGAAAGTAGCGGCACTTGATGCGAACAAATGCATCGGGTGCATGGAATGTATGTTCGCCTGTTCACGACGGGTGGGCCGAGGAGGCTTTGACAAATCAGCGATTTTCGTGCGATCTGCTGGCGGCATAGAAAACGGGTTCGTGATTGTTGTCTGCCGTGCTTGTGCGGATCCGCCATGCGCAAAGGTCTGTCCTACTGATGCGTTACGTGAGCGAGAAGGCGGTGGCGTGCTCTTGGACGAGTCCAAATGCATCGGCTGCGGGAACTGTGCAGACGCCTGTATCATGGGCGCTATTTTCTGGGATGATGAGAAGAACAAGCCCATTGTGTGCAAATACTGTGGCGACTGCACTAAGTATTGCGTGCATGACGTCATAGGTCTCGTTGAGGTTGAAAAAGGAGCTTAGAGAGGAACGATGGAATTAAAAGATTTGAATAATGTTCTGTACATAAATGTGGCGAAGAAGGCCATTTCAATAGAGCGAAGAGATGATTTGTTTGGCAAATATTTGGGTGGTTCGGGCGTTGCGATAAAACTTCTGGAGGAAGAGTGTCCTCAGGGTATCGATCCGCTCAGTGCGGATAATCCGATAATCTTTGCCGTTGGTCCAATCTCGACGCTGTATCCGTCCGCTTCAAAGACCGTAGCGATGTTTAAGTCGCCACTAACCGGCAACCTTGGCGAAAGCCACTGCGGTGGACGAAGTGCGATGGCAATTAAATTTGCAGGTTACGGGGCGATTGTGATTAAGGGCGCAAGTGATATTCCAGTATATTTGGCGATACACGGCAATGATATACACTTTAGAGATGCGTCGTCTATCTGGGGCGTGGAGGCACAGACCGTCGGCCGTATTCTCAGAGAAGTCGAGACAGGGTCGGGGGTTCGGTCGATCATACGAATTGGAAGCGCCGGGGAAAAACAGGTTCGGTACGCCTGCGCGGTCTGTGAGACCTATCGCCATTTCGGGCGACTTGGCCTGGGCGCGGTGATGGGCTCGAAGAACTTGAAAGGCCTGGTAATATCAGCAGATAAGAGCATTGAGATACCAAAAGCAAAAAGGAAGGAATACAAGCAGGTTTACGACGAGCTGCAGGATGTTGTGGTCAAAACGGACGCAATGGAGAAATATCATGATTTAGGCACGGCAGGGAAGATTTACGATTTGAATAAAATCGGCGGCATGGCCTATAAGAATTTAGAATCGAGCCAGGCACCGGAAGGGATAGCACGGGAGTTAGCAGGCGAGAATTTCGCAGTGAAGGTGCTATCGCGGCGTGTTTCGTGTGCACACTGTCCGGTGGGGTGTATCCATTTAGCATCACTCCGGGAAATGTACGAGCCCGGGTTTTATTTCAAAACGTCGATCATTCCGTACGACAACGAGACGATTTATTCGCTCGGTTTTATGCTTGGGATGACGAAAGTGGAGGAGTATCTGCGGTTGATTGATGTGGTGGATCGTGTGGGTATGGATGCGATAAGCACGGGCGTTATCTTAGCATGGGCGACCGAGGCGTACCAGAAAGGACTGATCACAAGCGAGCATACCGACGGTCTTGCGCTTGCGTGGGGCGACGTCCAGGTCTATACCAAAGCGATACGTAAGATTGTGGAGATGCCTACCGAGTTTTATCGCGATCTGGCTCAGGGCGTTGAGCACGCATCGAGTGTGTACGGCGGGAAGGAGTATGCACTCGCATTCGGCGGCAACGAGATGCCTGAATACCACACGGGCATTGCATGCTATCTGAATAATCTCGCAGGTGCACGGCACAGCCACCTTGATTCCGCGGGTTACGACCTTGATCAAAAGTTGCTTGGGAAAGATTTCACGAGTGAGGAAGTAGTTGAAAAGCTATTGAAGGAGGAAGAATGGCGGCAAATACTCTCCAGTCTCGTGGTCTGCTTCTTCGCACGGAAAGTGTACACACCGGACGTAATACCAAAGGCGTTAGCTGCGGTCGGGATTGAAGGCTGGACTTCGGAGAAACTAGAAGAGCTTGGCAAAGAAATCCACCGTGCGAAGATGAACTTCAAGTTCAGAGAAGGTTTTGATCTCGATACCATTCGCATACCAAAGCGTATCTTCGAGGTACCGACACCGCACGGGCTCTTAAAGGAAGAGGAACTTCGAAACGCACTTCAGATCTACAAGGAGAAATTGCGAGGATAAGCAGTACTATCGGCACGATACAAAGGTATTGGAACTTACGTGCTTCTTGTAACAGAGCAGAGGAGCCGTTCCCACTACGTACGCATTATGAGGACGGGGAGTCTGAAAGATCGGTAATTGCACCCTCACCACTTCGAGGCTCATTGGCAAACCACACGGTACGCTGGGGGAAAGCTATTTCGATCCCTTGATCTTCCAGAGCCGTCTTGATCTTCCAGAGCAGTTCCTTCTTTATTCCATACCACTCAGTCGACGGTACCCAGATTCTCACAATAATATTCACCGCGTTATCGCCAAGATTATCAACGAAAATATCCGGTGTTGGACTTTTAAGGGTAAGATGGTGCTCCTCATGGAGATTTTGGATTATTCCTATCGCTTTATCAGCATCGTCGCTGTAGCGTATGCCGACCACGTACTCAAGCCTCCGGGCTACATGCTCAACGTAGTTCGTGATGTTAGTCGTGAAGACTTTCTCATTGGGCATCCTCACGTACAATCCCTCGAAAGTTCGTAGCGTGGTCGAGATGACGCGGATATCCTCTACAACTCCTGCGGTTCCGCCTATATTTACCGATTGCCCAATCTTCATAGGGCGCTCAATCATCAAGAAAAGTCCGGCTATCAGGTTGCCCACGACGCTCTGGCTTGCAATACCGATCACTATGCCTGCTATGCCCCCGGCAACCAGTAAACCCGAAAGACTTACGCCGAACGTTGGAAGAACCGCAAGTACCGCAATAACAATAATGCCATAGTAAACCACTTTGTTAACAATCTCTAAATGGTCCTTGTCCAGCTTATCCCGAAGGCCCCTTCGGAGATTGATTGTTATTACCTTGGCTATAACAACCGCAACGATAAGAATGACGATAACCTCAAGCAGGTCGAAAAGAGTGACGTCCCCGTAAATAATGGTGTCGAAGATCATAGACCCGCCTCCATTATAAATTTCGTTGTCTTTACCGCGAGCTTTCTTACGGTGTATAATTCTAACGATTTCTTCATTCCCGGTTCAAGCGGCGCATCAACAAACTCTGTTTCTGCAAGGTTCCCGGGCATGATCTTCATGGTCGCCTTCATGGCGACTAGGCCATCGCGATAATATATCTTCATCCCGTATGCGTTGAAGATGGCTTTCGTTACTTTAACCCAGTCTTTGGTGGTATTTTTGATGCTGAGCTCTACGATGCCCTCATGAAGCGGATTTACAGAAGGTACAGATGAATAAACGTTGCTCCTCCAGTATTTGCAAATAACGCCACTTCTCGGATCTCCATAGAGGGTGAGCTTCTGCCGTACGAGTGTGAAAATATCAAGGACTTCAACTGCGGTTTTCGTCGATATAAAAACACCAATTTCTATGGGATAGGTAATGAAGATTTTTTTTGTTGCCTCAGGCTCGATCAACAGAGCCTTCTCGAACTCTATGAGAAGCGATGAAGTCAGTTCTTTTGGCTTGTTTAACGGCTCAATTGGATTGATGAAAACGTTACCGGTGCGCACCAGGAGAATTTTTTCTAGTCGTGCACCTGCACACGCGCTTCGGTAAATAAAGCCTTTTCCTTCCTTCTCAAGGGATAGCGCGATTCCTTCTTCCTCGAGTTCGAACGGGATATTGTAACTGCCGTACATGAAGCCTCTTTCTTGTAATCTAATGTACGCTGAGAATAAAAAACTTCAGTAACGAAAACGTCACATTCGTACGCAGAATTACTACGAAGCTCTCGTTTCGTATTGTTGCTTTTTTATACTCTGTTTTGAGTGAGAGCAGTATTGCAGATCCGAATCAATCCTTATGCCCTGCGGTGTTTCGTTATTACTGCATTTATGTATGCGGATTTTTGGAGGGTTTAAAGCTTTTCAAGAGGTTAATGAAATCAGGACTCCTCCTCTCAATTGTAAATAGTATTATCATAAAAGAACTATATATTATATGGTGGGTCTATTATCTATTAATTAGGGAGAACTAGCGGCGTGGTGGCAGCAGTGTTTCGGGACTAACATGGATTGTGCGGTAAACGGAAAATAATCTGTTTGGCCACAATAAATGCTAAGAAAGGGTTAACGAGACGAGACTAGATGAGATGAATAACGCTACTGAAAACGGTTTTAATGAACTAATAGGCTTTAAAGCCGAAATTAAGCGTATCCAAAAAGCGATAACCGATTTTGAATCCGGGCAGAAAGCGGATATTGCACTCATCTCGGAGCCGTTTGCTGGACGAACCACGCTTGTCAACATGATCGAAGAGATGACCGCTCACGAGGTAACAAAACGGTCATTATCCTCACTCGTCAAAAATGTCGATACGTTACAGATCCCAAAACGGTCCAAAAACATCGTGATAGTCGATAATTGCCATTTTCTTTACCAACGTACAATCGGAGGTTTTACCCTTCTTGAGCAGTTCTTAAACTTGGTGGTGTCATCGACTAACCTGTTCGTAACCACCTGGAATCTCTATTCATGGAACTATCTTAATGAAGTGATCGATATCGGCAAAGTGTTCCCCGTCCAGATAACGCTCCCGAAACTCGGTGCGTCTGAACTCAAAGAGCTCATATTATCGCGTTACAAGGAGAATGAAATAGAATTCGCCGATGACGGTAAAACGGAGGAGCGAAAAATTATTCATTCCGTTCGCTATCCCGTTACGATAAAACGACTCGAAAAGACCATCACCATCCCCTTTTTTCATATCCATTTTGACCGTATCAAATTCCACCTTTCACGGAAAGAAGAAACAAAAAAGGCTGTGGACATCATTTTTGAGATGATTTATCGGATTGCAAACGGCAATCTTGGCGTCGCTAAGGTCGTATGGGAAAAAAGCCTTCAGTATCCAACGATCAAACCGAGTTATGTACGGGAGTGCTCCTTCAAGATCGAGCTCGATTATACTGAATCCTTCATCCTGTATCTTATCCTGTCAATGGAAGCGCTCACAAGGGACGACGTGCTTGCGATGAGCGGCGATAGTAATGTAGATGAGATACTTTTCCGATTGGCCCAACAGGGCTTGATCACGGTGGATAAAGGGTATTACAAACTCAATCCGGAAGCATTGAACTGCATAGTAGGCCACTTGAAAAGAACCGGGGTGATCTGGTAATATGGTGGACGGTGATTTAGTGGATGTGCCCTTGAAAACGATCGATTTAGGGACGATTCTCAGCATCATTGTCGTCGTCATCGTTGCCTATTTGTTAACGCGCGCCATTACGTCTATCCTCATATGGCTGTCCGAGCGCGCCGGTGAGCGCAGAATAACCGTAAAAATGCTGATTCCACTCGCGAAATTCACCATTTACGGGGTTGCCACCTATATCATCCTAGCTTCGATCTTGAGTCTCTCATCAACCCAGTTGATCGCGTTCTCCGGGCTGCTTGGTGCTGCGATTGGTTTTGGTCTTAAGGACCTTTTTGCCGATGTGGTCGGTGGCTTCATCATCACCTTTGAAAAGCCGTATCAAATCGGGGATAAGGTCAAGATCGGCGGCTATTATGGCGAGGTCACGGACATAGGGATTCGGGCGACACGGCTTATAACGCCGGATGACAATCTTGTTTCCGTACCAAACTTTCTCATTTTCACCCAAGCCGTGGCAAGTGCAAGTGCAGGAACGCCGGAGATGATGGTGGTCATTGACCTGTTTATAGCCCCGGATTCCAATGCCGAATTAGCCCTGAGCATTTTGAAAGAAGCACTGGTCACCTCGAGATATGTGTACATCTCCAAGAAACGCCCCTTTACCGTTCTTCTAGAAGATTTCCCCTTTTATAAGCGCGTTCGCGCCAAAGCGTATGTCTACGATTTACGGAATGAATTCGAGTTCAAATCCGAAGTGACCCGGCGAGCGTGGGCAGAGCTATCGAAAAAAGGCATTACCGCGCCAGACGTACCTGTTATGAGCGATACGGGTATGGGTTAGACAAGGCAATTTAGATTTCACATCCATCTATCCATCCATCCCTCATCCCCCTGTTGCCATCATCGGAAAATTTTATATGGTATAAAGATCGTTCGCAAGTATGGTAAAAAAGCTTGTCAATCTCCTGATCCTCGTCATCATCACGGGTTTATTCTGGTTTGCTCAGATCAACTATCCCACGGTCTATCTCGAAAAAGGCTTTTACACCTTTCTTGCCGTTACGATACTGTATCTTATCTTCAAATCGGTCATTGAAGAATTCGTTGCGCGTGAAATAAAAGAAGCGAAGACACGATACTCGTTTCGAAAGACCGTTTCAATTCTGTATATTCTGGGTGTTGTACTCGCACTCGTCATCATATGGGTGGAGCACACGCAGACCTTGTTAGTTTCTTACGGGCTGATCGCTGCGGGCATCGCTATTTCCTTACAGGACCTTTTTAAGAACCTTGTGGGTGGGCTGATTATCTTTGTCACGGGGATCTACCGTGTTGGTGATCGGATAGAAATCAACGCAAAAATCGGTGATGTGATCGATATCGGTATTTTGTACACGACGCTCCTGGAATTAAAGGAGTGGGTGGCAGGCGATCAAGCAACCGGTAGGTTAACCGTGCAGCCCAACGGTGTGGTGTTGGCAGGTACGGTAAATAACTATACCAAGGACAACAACTTCATCTGGGACGAGCTCGAGCTTCCGATTACGTACGATAGCGATTGGAAAGAGGCCGTTACTGCTATTCGCCGTATTGTGGGGACCGAGACGAAAACTATGGCAGAGCAGGCAGAACGAGAGATTTCGAAGCTGGGCGAGAAATATTATCTCACGATAAAGGCGGTAGAGCCCGAGATTCATGTAACCCTGACCGACAACTGGATCACCTTCCACATCAGGTACATCACTGATGTACGACAACGACGCGTGATACGGAATAAAGTGGGTCAACTGATTCTTGAGGAGCTTCGAAAGTCCGAGAAGGTTAAGATCGCATCGGCGACAATGGATATCGTCGGCTTCCCGGAATTACGACTGAAACAACCCGAATGAAATTGATTCGAAGCACGCGGCAGAACGAAACGAACATTCAGAGCAAGCAAAGCAAGCAGGGCAGGTGAGGGTAGCCCAAAATTTTTTGCCTGCAAAATTTTGAAAAGGTGTGTGAGTATTTTTGAGTTTTGCATTAAGTACTAAGACATTTTTGAGCTTGTGGCAACAGCAGCATTTTACACTTGGAAAAGGGGATCTAAGCTGTGTTCCGGTTAAAAATTGTCAATGCTTTCAAAAGGAGAGTAAACGTGAGGTATGTAGGATGAAAAGTTTAACTATATATGAATTTTTAGATAGTACCCCGTAAGTTATATATAGGATCTATGCTCTTGAAATGGTAGGTTTGGTACATAAAAGGGGGTATAATTATGAGAAGTGGTTTGTTAGCCGTTGGAATTTTGCTATTTGTTTTTGGTGGCCTAATTCACATGGTGGGATCTAACGGGGTGCCGGAATATCAGTATATTCGTTATATCTCGCAAAGTGCAGAGCAAGACTATCAAATGTATAGGCTAATAGAAACTAGCGGGGGCCTTGTCGCCATTGTTGGCTTGATAATTAGCTTAGCTGGTATAGTTAGTGGTGAAAAAGAGAGTACTGGAAGATTTAATAGTGACGAAAGAGTAAGAAGACAAGTTCTTGCAGAAAAAGGAGCAAAAACGGTGACTTGCCCTATATGTGGGGACTCTCTTGATATAACAACACAAACAGAAGGAATATGTCCTAATTGTAAAAATGCCATTGAAATTCTTTATGAGGAATGAATATTTCCACACTTTCAAATTTCGACGTCCCACAATACCATCACAATGGTAATATTTCAAAGGCGGATACTCCGTTATTCACTCAAAATTAGCATTTAGGTGGAAAACCAGAAAAAGCAAAAGTTTTAAATAATCAAATATCAATTATCGTGGGTAAGGAGGTTCAATTATGCAAACCAAAAAAGGAGTCCCTTTTATCTTAACGATGGCTGCTATAATAACTGTTGTGCTGTTTTCTGGATGTGTAAACATAGAAGTGTCTCCGACAGAGGAGCCAAAAGTTACACCTTCACGAGAACTATACTCCACTCCATATAGCCAAAGTATAGTTGGGAATTATAAGGTTCTAGATATCGCTGGCAAAGAAATTGATGTAGTTGGAAATTATAACGAAATTAGGATACTTAATTCAGATGTTAGAGAGATAGATGTTATTGGGAACTACAATACAGTTTATTATCCAAAAGATGCTAGACCAGAAATTGATGATGTGGGTACAGAAAATGTGATTATGGCATATTAACAATTCAACGTCCGCAAAAATCCATCACATAGGTGATAGTTCAAAGGTGGCGGCCCCAATCAACTCGCCACCATCTCTTACCAAACTTATAACTCAAAAACAACCAGTTAACAAGTCTATAAGAAAAGTTAACTGTCCGATCGCTGACTTATACGTAATGTAATCGATCTTCGTCTCCCGTTTTAGCCGACGTTCAGTTTCTCTGTTTTCCGTTCAAACCTCCGCTTGATCCCTTTTCTGATCTCCTCAACCACGAAGATGAAGATGGCAAACGTGAGCGATGCGTTAGTTAGTCGCACACACGCACACCCACACAAAAAATTAACTGTATTTCCCTCTACTGATTGCGATAATAGAATCACAGTGAGGGCAGATATACATTGATTCCTGCCGTAAAAACCCGCGCCCTTTCTGCTCCATCTTTACATTCTCAAACGTGACTTCTCCTTTGCAATACGGACATTTTGCCATAGACAACCATACAGAGGATTCGTTTATAAAAATCGTTTTAAGATGTGAATTAGTTAGTGGCTTCGCACCTCCCGTTATTCACGCAAACGGCATAAAGAAGAAGAGCCCGTGAGTGCTTCAGCTCAAGGGGGCCGGTACGGTGCCAAGGAATCGCTGGAAGAAGAGGAGGGAATGCGAAACGGGGAAAAGCCCGATACGCTTAAATTGATGAAAACACACATGTTTATGTACTGCAAATTGTTTTATCGTGCGAGGTACCTGAAGGAGTGAAAAGATGCTTACAGAATATATTGCGGCTGCGCTCTCAAAAGCGAAGTACGAGCTTATAAAGGATGAAGAGCCGTATTATGGCGAAGTGCCAGAGTTAGAGGGCGTCTGGGCAACAGGAAAAACGCTGGAAGAATGCCGTGCTAATCTGGCTGAGGTTATTGATGGGTGGATTGTCGTAAGACTGAGAAAAGGCTTACCGCTGCCGCCAATAGGCGAGTACACAATAGAGGAATTGACAAAGGTAGAAGCCAGTGTCTAAATCACGACTATCTCCCGTATCGTGGACTGAATTAGTAAAAAAACTTCGTAAACTTGGTTTTGAAGGCCCCTATCAAGGCGGGAAGCACCCGTATATGATAAAGGATAATCTGGTTCTAACAATCCCGAACCCACATCGAGGCGATATCAGCATTGATCTACTCGCGCGAATCTTGAAACGAGCTGGAATTACAAGAGACGAATGGCTTGCTTAAATCGCGTCACGGTACTTTATGAGTTAGTTGTACGGGCTGACTGAATTATCACTCACACTGTCTGCTTTTTTCTTATCGAGCCTCCGCTTGATCGCTTTCCTGATCTCCTCGACCACGAAGATGAAGATGGCAAACGGTACGAAGAAGAGCCAATGAGTGCTTCAGCTCAAGAAGGGCCGGTACGGTACCAAGGAACTGTTGAAAGAAGAGGAGTAGGGCATGCGAAACGGGGGAAAAGCCCGATACGCTTAACTTAATATAAAAACCAATAGTTATTCGAGGTGAGCTAAATGACAAAACAAAACTTCATCGTATTAATCGAAAAAGATGAGGATGGCGTTTTTATTGGCACCGTCCCCTCACTAAAGGGCTGTTATTCTTATGGAAAGACGCTCGACGAACTCATGACGAATCTGAAGGAGGCAATTGAAGCACATCTTGAGGCTTTTAGATCAGAAGAGCAGGAACTTCCCGTTACCAGATTCGCAGGTATTCAAGAGATAGAGATAGAAGTGTAGCTGAACTGAGATGAAGTTGCCGCTGATTTCTGGCGAGGATATGTGCAAGATTGTCGCACAATTGGGATTTGTGATGGCTCACCGAAAGGGCAGTCATACTGTCTGGAGACATGAAGATGGTAGAACAACGACCATTCCGCTACATTCTGGGAAAAAGCTGCCAAGAGGATTGATTAAGAAGATTCTAAAGGATGTGGAACTGCCGGTTGAAGATTATTTGAAGATGAGATAAATCCCAAGCCACACCCTCGACTTCTCCGATCCCGCTGCGCTGAAAACGCGCAGCACGATAAACCCGTCCCTTTAGTTGAAAACATGCTGCTTGAACTTCATAAGAATAAAAGGTGGCAAAGATGGATCTCGACAAGGAGCTTTACGAACGGCCGATTAAACTTCTCGATAAGTAGATTGACCAACCAATTGGTCTGTGAGTGAGTTGTACGGGCTGACTGAGTTACCGCTCTGTTTGTTCTTTCCGTTCAAGCCTCCGCTTGATCGCTTTCCTGATCTCCTCGACTACGAAGATGAAGATGGCAAAGGGTACGAAGAAGAGCCAGTGAGTGCTTCAGTTCCAAAGGCCCGGTACGGTACCGAGGAACCGCTGGAAGAAGAGATATGCAAAGGGGAAAAGCCCGATGCGCTTAGCTTGATATAAAAGCCACTAGTTATTCGAGGTAGCCGAGTTCACCGTTCATACACCTTTGCCCGTTTATCAACCGTAACGATCAAAATGCGTTTGGTATCCCAAAAGATAACGTAAAGGATCCGATAATCCCCAACGCGGACTCGGAACACTTTTTCCTTTCTGCCCCTGACGCGCTTCGTGTCAGCGGGATAAGGATCGACAGCCAGTGCGTTGATTCGCTGGTAAATGCGCTCGAATAGTGGTTTATCTAACTTCTTCAGAAAAGCCTTGGTAGCCGTACTGAGATACACCTCAAAAATGGTCATTCCTTCAGCTTGCGCTCAAACTCGTCCAGCTTCGTCGCTTTGCCCGCTTCAAACTCCGTGAGCGCCTCATCTAAAAAGGCATCCTCGTCCGGAGTAAGGATTGTATCCGCATCCACCATGTGCGCTTTTATATATTCCAGCTCCTCACGTATCGTCTTCAATTCCTCCCAGATCCGGTTCTCGACTGTCACGTCCATGATTGTAGGTATACCTTTAAAGCTTTAAGAGCATTTGCATCGCATGCTCTAAGAAGGCTGAAAAGCAGGGTTCTTTTCAAACCTTACCCGTTTCTCATCCCACGCGTAGTCCGTAAGCTTAAAGAACATAGCCGGATGCTCTTCCCACTGCACGCCATCCCCTTTTATTGTTTCCGTAAAGTGAACGCCACGTATCGGCCGTTGCACCGTCGAGCACGTTAAAGCCGAGATCAAGCACGACATCGGGCAAGGCCTGATGTCGTAAAACATCCTCTCGCAACTTCTGGTGTGATTTCAAAAACAAGAAGGGTCGTCCCGTGAGTGCACCAACGTAGAGAAGCAATATCTTTTGAATTGCCTATTGGAACCATCAGTCTCTTTGCTCCATTTTTTTTCGCAAGATGCGAGCACCCTGCAAAGTCAGTCGTACGGGCTGACTGACTGAATTATCACTCACTCTCACTGTCTGCTTCTTCTTTCCTATCGAGCCTCCGCTTGATCGCCTTTCTGATCTCCTCGACCACGAAGATGAAGATGGCAAACGGCACAAAGAAGAGCCAGTGCTTCAGCTCCAGGGGGCCGGTGCCAAGGAATCGCTGGAAGAAGAGAAGGTATGCAAACCCGAGTATGAGCAGCATCTCGGTCGCGAATCCAATGAAGAGGTACCTGTTCTTGAAAAACCCGATCTTGAAGATCGAGTTCCGCAGGCTCCTGCATTGGAGTCCGTTAGCTATCTGACAGATAATAATAGCGGCGAGCGCCATGGTCGTGGCTTTGATATAGAGTGGATCGGTAGCGAGAAGATCCATACCTCGCACCCACCCGCCAGCCTTTAAGACCCACCAGTAGCCCAGCAGTCCGGCTGCTGCTTCTATTGGCCCGATAAACCCGTAAGATCTGAGGAGGGTGGGAAGGGTCAGCATTCGCTCCTTCCGTGGCCGTGGCGGTCGTTCCATAATGTCCACCTCGGGCGGTTCGGTCCCGAGCGCAATTGCCGGTACCATATCGGTTCCTAGATCAATCGCAAGGATCTGAATCACGGTTAACGGTAAGGGCACGCTGAAAAGCACGTAAATTAAGAACGGAACAATTTCAGGGATGTTACTCGTGAGTATGTAGGTAACAAACTTTTTGATGTTGTCAAAAACGGTGCGGCCTTCCATCACGGCGTCTACAATGCTCTTGAAATTATCATCGATCAGGATGACATCGGAGGCCTCTTTCGCAACGTCAGTTCCCGCACCCATAGAAATGCCGATATCAGCCTCCTTAAGTGCAGGCGCGTCGTTCACACCGTCGCCGGTAACCGCTACCACCTCGCCCACCTCTTTCAACGCGGTGACAATGTCCAACTTGTTTTTCGGTGCAGTTCGTGCGAAGATGATCTCAGGGTTCTTCAGTACTTCTTTTAATCCCTCCCGGGTCATTTTATTGAGATCCGAACCCTCTAAAATGACGGGATCCCCCTCGATCACACCGGCATCCCTCGCAATAGCCTCTGCAGTAAGTTTATTGTCGCCCGTGATCAGGATAATCTTGATTCCCGCTCGTTTACAGTTCATCACCGCGTCCTTCACTTCAGTACGGGGTGGATCGATCATCCCGGCAAACCCGAGAAATACCAGGTCCTGTTCGACGTCGTCAGCGCAGTAGCTATCTGTAACGGGGACTTCACGGTACGCGAGAGCGATCGTTCTCAATGCTTCGGTTTCAAACGTGCCTGCAATCTGCTCGAGCCGCTTCTTCTCCTCTGCTGAAAGCGGGCGCTCCTCGCCATCGAGCAGGATTCTATTCGAAAGCGAAAGCACCGATTCCGGTGCGCCTTTCACGTAGGCTACGGTCCTCTCCCCCTTATTTATGGTGGACATCATCTTTCGCTCGGAGCTGAAGGGAATTTCGAAGATTCGCGCTTCGCGCTTCTCCACTGTTTCAGTGTCAATGAACTTCTTCGCTAACACGAGCAGTGCGCCATCGGTCGGATCGCCGATGATCACATGCCGCCCTTCTTTCATGGTGAGTTGTGAACTATTACAGAGAAATGCAGTCTTCAAAAACGGTTCGAGAGCCTTTATCTCACCAGCAGGGACCGCTTGTCCATCGGCGAGGAGAGTGCCCTCGGGCTTGTAGCCAGAACCCGTCACGTCAAGCTCCTTGTTGTTCGCGAACATCTTAATGACCGTCATCTCGTTCTGAGTCAGGGTCCCCGTCTTATCGGTACAGATAACGGTCGTTGAGCCCAGCGTCTCAACGGAATTCAGACTCTTTATCAGCGCGTTCCGCTTCGCCATACGCTGCGAGGCTATGGAGAGGGTCAGCGTCACGGCAGGCAGGAGCCCCTCGGGAACGTTCGCAATGATTATCCCGATGGCAAAGATGAAATTCGCGGTGAAATCCCGGCCAATAACCCAACCGGTAAAGAAGAAGACGATACCCAGCAGGATCGCGATTATGGAGATTACTTTTATGAAGAAGGCAATCTCTTTCTGTAACGGCGTCTTCTCCTCCTTGACCTCTTGCGTTAATCCTGCAATCTTGCCGAATTCGGTGCCCATCCCGGTCGCAAATACTACCGCCTTTCCCGAACCGGAAACCACGGTCGTGCCTGAGAATACCGCATTCCCAGACTCGATTAACTCGCCGTGCTCCGGGCCTGTAAAGCGGTTCTGCGGGATTGACTCTCCGGTCAGCGGCGCGTTGTTTACCTTAAGCTCGTACTGTTCAATGAGCCGCCCATCTGCAGGGACCCGATCGCCTTCCGCGAGCACGATGATGTCTCCAACCACCACCTCACGTGCAGGGATTTGACGCTCCTTCTTTCCCCGAACGACTCTGGCGATGGGGGCAAGCATTCTCTTGAGCGCCTCTGCCGCTTGCTCTGCCTTATATTCCTGATAAAACGTGAAAATAGCGTTGATGAAAATCACGCCAACGATCGCAATACCGAGGTTCAAATTACCCTCGTTCGGCGACAAGTACTCACCGAGAAAAGCAAGCCCGCCGGCAACCCAGAGGAGGATGGCAAAGAAATTGAAGAACTGTTTGAGAAACTTTATGTAAAGCGGTGTTCGTCTCTTTTCCTGGATTTCGTTGGAGCCAAAGGATAAAAATCGTTTTTTAACCTCCTCCTCGGATAACCCCTCGGGGGATGACCTCAGGGCTTTGAAGACATCCGCAAGCTCCGTCTCATGGACATCCGCACGTTGTTCCATCGCAATCAATCCCTCGACTTCCACAACAGGAGGTTTGACGGCGTCCTTCGTATGATCTCCTCCATCTCGTTGCTCCCTAAGAACTCCTTAACTATATTCCGTCTGAGCGCGCGTACGAACAGCAAATCAAAGCGGCTACTCATGGTCTCATCAAGGATGCTATCAGTTGCGTTCTCGCATACTCGCACGCGTACATCGGTTGGTATGCCGACTCCAAGGAGTTCCTTTTTGAATGGTGCAAGGTACTCTTCACTTTCGCTGAAGAACGTTTCCATTTCATCTTTATCAGGCGATCTCCCGCCCGATTTGATACAGCGGAAGAGCGATACGCCGAGATTCAAGTTGTGCGCAAGCATCGTGATGAGAAAGAGCCGTTCATTAAAGTGATAATCTCGGTTAGATATCGGTACGAGCAGTTTCTGGTGATGCGTAAGTGGTCGTGCCTTAGCGATTCGCACGCCGATGACCGAGGCTTGTCCGTACTTCATGAGTCGCTGGGCAAGCGTGCCAATGAAGAACCGTCCATCCCGTTCGCCTTTAAGGGTGGTAACGATGAGATCCATCTGCTTGTCCCTGACAAGTTTGTTAATGTCACGTACCACACCGCCCTCGACAGCGAGCTGCTCTGCTTCTATTCCGGCCATTGCTGCCCCGTTCTGTATCTCCTGTAAATTGGCAAGGACTTCAGAATCCCGAAAAGCGGGGACAAGATACAATTTCGCGTTGGTCACTTTCGCGAGTAAAAGCGCATAGCTCGACACGAATCGGGGCTCTATTCCAGAATCGACGATCATAACAATTCGCTTGTACATACTTTACAGAAAAAAACCGGGTTTATGTTTAAATAACTATCACACAGCGGACCGGGAGTATAACGGTGAGTCCGCATTATCAATCACGTTCGTTTTCAGGCATCTACCCTGGCATAAGGTGACTACCCACCTCATTTCAGATCGTGTTCATCACGAATTTCGCCAAATATCTCTTCTATCAAGTCCTCTAACGTTACGATACCCATTACTTTCCCTTCCTTTGATTGCAGTACCGCCATGTGCACCTTAATCCGTTGCATTTCTCGCAAAACGTCATCGGCTTTCATTTTGGGCGAGATTGTTGCCGTTTCTCGCATTATCTCATATACCGGCGTATGCACGTCCCTAAGGAGTGCATCTTTGACGTGCGCGATGCCCATAATAGCCTCCTTATTATCTCGGTAGACCGGGAATCGCGAATAGCCCGTCTCCGCGGATATTTTTAAGAGCCCCGCGATACTTTCGTTCTCCGGCACACTCACGACCTTCTCCAGTGGTACATGCACTTCCGCTACCTTTGTCTCATCGAACTTAAAAATTTCTTCGACGAGCTTCTGTTCATCCTTCTGTATTGTACCGTCATGTACGCCGAGGGCGATCAACTTTTTGACTTGCTCCTCGGTAACCACCGTCTTCCCTCTCTGTTCTTTTCCCAAAAGGTGAAGAAAGACATCAAAAACCTCAGAAAAAACCTTCACAAACGGATAAAAAACGCCTCGTATGGCATAGAGCGGTTTGGCTACGCGGAACGCAAATTGGGTATTATGGATTCCGTACGCTTTCGGTACGGCCTCACCGAAGACGACGATGAGCAGGGTCATGACTGCCGTTGCTATCCCCACGCCGATACTGCCCATTAACGCGGTGGCGACTGCACCGGCGAGAACTGCCGCGGTAATATTCGCCAGATTATTGCCGATAACAATTGCGCTGATGACCTCATCGGGCTCTTCCAAGAGCTTTTCTAGCAAAACAGCGGATTTAAGCCCTTTCACTGATTCCTCCTTCACCTTAAGTCTATCCACGGACACAAACGCCATTTCTGCAGCGGCAAAGAACGAGGATAAAATAATCAGAAGCACGATTACGGGGATTGTTATGAGCATGGCTTATCTATTCCAAAAATGTACAAATCGGGTTTAATTATTTTCTTCGTACGTTGTGGAGTATAAAAAGAAAAAGAAAAAAAAGTTGTTGTTTTCGAAAAATCCTCAGGATTTGTCTTTCCTTTTTTATTCCGATTTCAGTTTCTCTTTCATATAATCCGCAACAATATCTTTGGTCCCCCAGCCGAGCCCGATGCCTAACGCGATGGCGAGACCGATTCCCAGTCCCCATGCTAACGGAACGAGGAAGGTGTAAAGGATCGTTGTGTCAATGAGCATCTGGTCCAGTGCCAGGACGACGACCAGCAGAGAGAAGAGCGCCCTGAGCATCGGTGCTATGAGATCGCCGAGAGCAACTTCGCGGCTCGTTAACTGGCCTCCGACCCAATCCATGACAAAATCGACGAGTACGAGACCTACGATGAGTACAAAGATACCAGCGATGAGATGCGGAATGTACAGGACGAGCTGATTCATAAAGTTCGTCAACATCGGGAGATTCAAAACGTTTATGGCCGCCATGATGAAGATAACGTAGATGAACCATCGCATCAGTACTTCGAAAAATCCTGAAGTGGTCATGCCCGAAGATTTGATTGCACCACCGAGGGCCGTTTTGTCCACGGCATCGTCCAGACGTACTTTTTCAACTATTTTACCAACAATCTTCCCCGCGGCACGTCCGGCGAACCAACCGATGAGAAAAATAATCAACGCACCAATTATCGCAGGTATCCACTCGATCATTGTTCCAATAGCCGTACCAAAGCTTTCCACTATGACGTCTACAATAGCCATTTTTTCATTATCACCTCCTACCTTTTTGATTGTGGCTAAAGGCCACAACAATAGCTTTTGCACTTTTTATGCAAGCGCTATACAATACAAAGTCGAAGGGTATATAAATAATTTTTGCATAAGTTTGGAACTTATTTCTTATATGAAAATATTTTTTAAGACCCAAAACAACAGAAGGTTTGCACATTTGCCGTAAATGGTGGTCATTGTAAACTATTGGTGTTTCTCTTAATGCGAATTAAGAAACAGGCATTCGGCGTTGAAATCTGTAGTATTTATAAATAACCGTGGGATTTTTTAGACATATGACGCACCACGATAGTGACAGTGCGAAATCCTGACTCTTACGTGAAAGGGAGGATAAAGAAACTGAAATGACCGCACCTGCGGACTTAACGGTAAACGAGAAGAAAGTGCTACTTGCTCTGGAACGTGAAAAAGGCAGAGTATGGGATCAACAAGCCGTAGCTGAGAAAACCGGCATTCAGGAAGATGCCGCGATGCAAGCCGCTTATATGCTCGCTCAGAAAGGGCTTTGTGCGATACACGAGGAGAAGTCGTTTTATTATCAGTTGACCGAGGAAGGCAAAGAAGACGTTGAGAAGGGACTGCCGGAGCGTCGAGGTCTTGATTTGTTACCGTTACCGTTAGACGAGTTTAAACAATCGTTCAGGGATGAGCAGGAAGCGAATATTGCGACGAATTGGTTGTTACGAAAGGGGTGGGCGCGATTCGAGGATAAAGATGGCGAAAAGGTTTTGATACCAACTGGGAATACCTCCTGGGGTTCTCCGGGATTTAATGTGGATGAGGCGTTTCTGCGCATCGCACGAGATGAAGGTGAAATAACCGAGGAGTTATTGCTCAACCGAGTTAAGGAAGGAATCACCGAGTTAAAGGATAAAGCACTAAGACGGTTTCTCGGCGATGTGGCCAAAAAAAGGAACTTGTTAGCACTAAGTGCAGCGATGGAGAGAAGCATAGCGATTACCGAAGCGGGTCAGGAACTCGTTGCTCAGGGCATCTCGATAGAGGAGGAACTGGCGCAGCTCACGCCAGAGCTTATCAGAACCGGCGCGTGGAAGGGCAGGAAATTCAAGACGTACGATGTTAATTTACCGTCAAAGGAGGAGTTTCCCGCAAAGATACACCCGTATCAGCGGATTTTGGACATGATGCGGCGGATTTTCACGGAGATGGGGTTTGCGGAAATAAAAGGGGACCTTATTCAGAGCGCGTTCTGGAATTTCGACGCGTTATTCGTGCCGCAGGATCATCCGGCACGGGAGATGCAGGATACCTTTTACCTGAGCGTGAAGAAGCCCCTGGACGTGAGTGAGGACGTCATAAAAAATGTCAAGGAGATGCATGAGCACGGTGGCTCGTTACCGTCCACCGGCTGGGGTGGCGAATGGAAGAAGGAGCTGGGTGAGGAGCTGCTGCTGAGGACGCATACCACTGCGGTGACATTGTGGTATCTGGCATCGCATCCCGAACCGCCGGTGAAGGTCTTCAGCATCGACCGCGTGTACCGTCGTGAAACGATTGATTCAACGCACCTTCCCGAGTTCTACCAGTTGGAGGGTATTGTTATGGATAAGAATGTCACGTTCAGTAACTTGCTAGGGTTGCTCGCGACGTTCTACAAGAAGATGGGCTTCCCCTCGATACGATTCCGGCCAGGGTATTTCCCGTATACGGAGCCGTCAGTGGAAGTAGAAGTGTTCATGCCGGAGCTTGGCTGGTTAGAATTAGGCGGTGCTGGGGTGTTCAGGGAAGAGGTGACGAACCCCATCGGCGTGAAATATCCCGTCTTAGCCTGGGGGCTTGGTATCGAACGACTCGCCATGCTGAGCCTAGGATTAACTGACATCCGGGATCTGTACCGGTCTGATATCGACTGGCTGCGGAAGACGAGGATCTTTAGGTGAATTGTTAGTTTTACTCTTTCATTCTCTGGTGGCCTCATTATTACTCAAGATAAAATATTTATCTGATGGTTAATATCTTATCTCTCACAGTCTGAAGAAGGTCGATAATTTCTTCTTTTGAATATCTGTTGAACTCCTCTTTGCCATGAACAGCATAGGTACCAATATCATATTTTCCCTGAATTAGTCTCTCCACCGGCAAGTCAAATACGCCTTTTTTTCTTAATTTAGTCAATTTCCGCGGGAGGTTATCTTTTTCGTCTAATTCAACTTTTTTAACTCTGCACAGGTCGTTAATGAAATTCTCAATAATTAATCGACAATAACCTGCAGACCCTACTAAATAGCCTTTTTCAGCTAATTCAAATGCTTGATCTAACAAATTTGAAAACAAATCGGCTTCATATAAATGTTTTGTATCTGCAACTAAACCGAGCTCAAATTCCTTTTTTATGTATAAAAGTACAGCATATGCCTTTACCATATCTTTTCTAGGGTATCTTACGGGTTGTCTAACATCTTTGGCTACCACGTTCTTCCACTGGCCATCTGCATTCTTAAAATTTGTATAGAAATGATGGTCTGCACCAAAAAAAGATCGCATTAAGTTTAAGCAGCTTAACCACCAAGTATGGCATTTTGCATAGTGAGGTATATTATATTTAAG
>CAYUEX010000010.1:0-26035 GCA_964443855.1 uncultured Halobacteria archaeon
CACCGTTCCAGTCGTTGCAGCGCAGTTGCTTCGTCTCGTTCCTCGAAGATGTCCAGCGCTTGCTCTTTCAGCAGATACGCCTGGTATAACCGCTCGTTCTCAGCCATTAACGCGGTCAACGTCTCCCGCTTTTCCTCATCCAACTTCTTCCCCCGCTTCAGAATTAAAAATCGTTTCTTCTTGAACTTCTTTCGCGTTGTTGCGTCGGCTTTATCGAATTCTTGCTTACGAACGGTGTCCACCGCGTCGTTGATCTTCTTTGCGACGTGGAAAAGATCATAGACGATCTCAGCGTGCGTATGCTCGTGTATTGAGGCGATATACGGGTCCCACATGTCGAGGACGCAGACCTCGATGCGCGCACACTTCTCAGCACCAAGTTCGGTAAAGAACGCACCGAGCGTTTCCTTTTTGCGCATCTGACCGACCCAGATAACCTTACCGAGGTCTATGTCACGGACTACCGTGAGATAGTTATGGCCCTTTTCGTACGCGACTTCATCGATGCCGAGCCTCGTCGGGTTCAAATCGTCGAGCCCCGTGACGAGCTGGCTCAGGTACTTCTTATCGATCCGTTTAACCGCTTTCCAGTCGATCTCTGCCACCGATGCGACGTCGGTGAGCGTCATCTTCGCACAGAGCATGCTCACATAGTCCTCGAACCGCTTGGTGTAGAGGCTGTACTTGTCCACAAAGTCCAGCTTCTCAACGCCGCGATAGCCACATCGACACCGTATCTTCCGCTCAGTGAAGGCGAGGTAGCACTGCTTCGGGCCGAGATCGAGGTCTCTGATCCGTCGGGTATAGGTATCCTCAATGGAAGAGCACCGCTTGCCACAGACGGGGCAGTCGGCAGTCGCGCGTGTACGATCAAAAACCAGCGTCACGCGGTGCTTATCTTCACTGAGATCGCAAAGCGTATATCCGCGGAAATTGAAGAGGTTTCTGAATAGGGGGGAGAGCTTCATTCGAGGCATATCTTCGTCAAATAACTTATCTCGCTGAAGTTTTATCTCCTCTGTTCATTCCTAAAGTTGGAGAAGAACCAAAATAAAAAATACTGAAGAGGATCGAAAAAAAGAAATCGATCCTGCTTAATTGTTCATTCTATTTATTCTTCCTTCTGCTTGCGATGGTTGAAGAACAGGAACAGCCCTAAGATTGCTACGGCTGGGATGGCGATCGTTGCGAATTCTGGGACTGTTGTAATTCCTTGGCAGCCAATTTTGTCTACTAAATCTTC
Source organism: uncultured Halobacteria archaeon (assembly GCA_964443855.1). GTDB lineage: Archaea > Halobacteriota > Syntropharchaeia > Alkanophagales > Methanospirareceae > JACGMN01. The sequence goes on from CAYUEX010000010.1 coordinate 1,244, forward strand.
TGAACCATCTGCGTTATAATCAAAAAGACCATCGCCATTTTTATCATAGATGATATCATAGTAGTCTGGATATGTTCCTGATAAGTCAGCAACAGCACAAATATCTACTATTGCATTTGGTGTGAAGTCTCCGCTACTTGCTCCTATGTTATCTACCTTAACATCGGCAAAACTGCCAAACTGGTAGCTCCAACCACTTAAACTTACCTGATCAAACCCACTGCCCCATTCAGCATTGTCTACAATCCAAATTTTACCAGTTTGAGCATGGTCCCCAAGAGCAACACCACCATTTGCTGGAATACCTTTAGTCACGTATATGCGGTCGGCGGTACCAAATGTATCCTTTTGATTCCCTGCACTATCGCAAGACTGTATTTGCTGAATCCCCAGTTGCGCCGCTGCAATCCCCGTCATCGCCGTCATTATTACAAATGCGGTCAGTATCGTGATTATTTTTGTCGTTTTCATCTTTTTTCTTTTCACCTCCTTCTTTTTTTACCTATCACACCTCTTTTAGAATGGGCAAATATATTCTGCTTAAGATCGGGGTTTATATCAAGAGCATAAAAGCTTTTCGGTAATGGTTCCACTGTAAGTCAAAAAAGATCTTGATTGAGCGCTCTTGTCACCCCTTCTTCGAAGTGGTTTTTTCAAAATACGCTCGTGACGACGATTTTTAGCGGTGCTCTCGAGATAAAATTTTTGAAGCGGATTTGGGTTGCTGCAGGATTTCTTTCAATTCCCTTAATTGTTCCGTCAGATGCTCCCTTTGTCTGTGAGATACTAGTAATCCTTCCCTTCGGGACCGGCTATAAACTCATACTGAGAGGAAAGTCACAATAGCGGTGAAGGGTGTGTTGCGCCAATCAGAACGAGTAATTGGGTAATGCCAGTCTTCTTCGCGTTACTGCCATGTCGCTGCCGTGGTATCAGCGCTTTCGCGAAGAACTGGGTTACGCATCCAGATGGACGTTATTTCCTTTTTGATATGATTCAATTGCCGCGATAGCGACAGAGAGCACGTATTGTCCTTCTTCTCCCGACGGGCTTGGCTCGTGACCGTTGCTGATAGCGTCCACAAACTGTGCAAGTTCGATTTTTAACGGCTCGTCCTTGTCTATCTCCACGGTTATACGTCCTTCCTCTTTCCAGAGCTCAAGGCTTTGCGTTAGATAGTCCGCAGAGGCAACTCCGCCCGTGCCGGTAGCGGTGAGCGTTCGCATTTTATACGGTGTCAGCCAGTTCGTCTCCACCGTTCCTGATCTCTTCGCATCGTACTGTAAGAGAATGGAAGCGTAATCCTCCTTGACATGGAAGCTGTTACCTGCAATTGCATATACCTGCCTCGCTCTTTTTCCGTACAGATACGAGATGGTATCAATGTCATGAACCGCCAGGTCGGTTATGATCCCCACATCGCGTATGCGCGGCGCGTAAGGCCCTACCCGTCTGCAGGATATAGAAAGAATTTCACCGAGTGCCCCTGCAGTTATGAGCTCCTTGAGCTTCACTATCGCGGGATTGAAGCGTTCTATATGCCCTATCATCAGTTTGATGTTTTCACGTCGTGCAGCATTGACGATCGCTTCAGCGTTAGTCAACGAATCGGCAATGGGCTTCTCGATAAGCATATGCACGCCGTATTGTGTGGCTTTAGATGCAATCTCTGTATGCAGGCTTGTGGGTACGGCAATGCTCACCGCGTCCAGATCGTTATTCAGCAACTGCTCGCAATCAATGAACGCGTCTGTATTGTATGCTGCGGCGAGTTCAGCTACGGCTCGTTCATTAACATCCGCAACACCGACGAGCTCGACATCTTGCATCTCATGGTAGATCCTCACATGATGCCGTCCCATGGCTCCTACGCCGATTACGCCGACCCTTTTCTTATTCATTTGCCGTATCCAAAAAGCGAACCAAAACGCTTATTGTTAAAAAAATAAAAAATACTGAATAGGATCGAAAAAAAAGAAGTCGATCCTACGTTAATTGTTCAATTTATTCTTTTTTGTGTTTGCGCTGGTTGAAGAACAGGAACAGTCCTAAGATTGCTACAGCAGGTATGGCGATCGTGGCGAATTCTGGGATTGATATTCCAGTTGTTGTCCCTGAAGCCGTCTCAGCGCCTCCTGAGTTTAGAGTACCACCATCGTCATAGACCTCAAATGAATAGTCATTATTTGGTGGCGCTGATGTTTTGGCTCTTATTTCTAACGTAAGCCACTCATCATTTCCAGTGGAAGGTAGTCCCCAGTCCCAAGATGTACCGCTTGCTATCCAATTGGAAGTACCTCCAGCTTCATTTGTGAACTTATATTCCAAGTCAGCCGAAGTTCCAGCACCCCATCCATTTGTAGTTGCTTTTATTTGATGGGTCGCAGTCAAATCCTCTATGTCATATACCTGCACATTATATATTACTGAATTAGGCGAATAGGGTATGGTTTTAGGTCCGGGGTCTACATAGAGATTTTCTGGTGCTGCCGCCGTAATCCCGGTCATCGCCGTCACTATGCCCAAAGCAATAAGTATCGTGATTATTTGTGTCTTTTTCATCTTTTCTTTTTTTCACCTCCTTCTTTTTTTTTAAACCTACAGTGCCCTCCACCTAAATCTTTTATTGTATCCGCAAACTTTCGAGAGCACTGACTTACGCATAGGTTGTTCAGCACACTATAAAAGCTGCTAAGGGCTTGGAATAAGAACCCGAGGTAAGAACCTCAGGTCCGTGTTTGTGGAGGAACAAACGCTCGTGAAAAAGACCTCGCCTACTATCAAAAACTCGGATTGCGGTTTATTGAAAAAATAGTTTCTAATTTCAGTAAAAATTATTTCGAATAGTTAGTTTGCATAACAATAAGCAACCGTTCACGGATACGACGAGGCTTTCGGGCAAAAACTTCTTCTGCGCCACGCCGCCCGTAAAGGTAATATTCTACATTCTCTTTTCTTTTCCGCCAACGCATAAAACTTTTCTTGTAAGAAAAGTTTTATCAAAAGAACGTTAAAAAATTTTAGCGAAGGTTTTTGCGAAGCGTTTTTGATCAAACTTTTCCTAAAAGTTTGTTTTTGTCAAAGTGCCCAACCTTTTTGATCAAACTTTTTCCTAAAAAGTTTGTTACCAGAAGAACCAGCTTTCTGTCCAGAGCACGTAGAGGAACAGGAGGAGATTTGCCACCGCATGCGCCTCCACGCATGAGAATAAACTTCTTCGTTTGTACAGCAGCAGGTTGAGCAGTATTCCGGCCAATAAGCCCGGAAGCCATCGGAAGTGCGCAAAGCCGAAGAATAACGCCACCACCATAAATGAAGTGAAGGTATACATTCCAATGGGGACATCCGTCCATCGTTCGGGGTCAATCACGTATCGCATCAAGAACGACCTGGTGAACAATTCCTCGATAAAAGCTGCAACCAGAACGCTTCCGACCAATCGCGTGCTTAACAGAATAATGAGCATGCCGGTACCAAAGCGAGAGGGGTCAAAGTGGCTGGAAGCGTCAGAAAACAAGGGATAGTAGCCTTCCAAACCTACCCACAGCGCAAAGATCAATGCGCCTACAATCAATGCCAAACCATCCAACGTCCACCGATCAGTAAGCTCGGTATACAAGCCTCTGTATCGTACGAGTACGCCGCCGACTATCACGGTCCTCACTATGTACGCACCATAGAGGTGATACGCCTCGTATCCCACGAAGAAGCCGTGCACGAGTTCTCCAATGACAAGGTAAAGCGCAAACGGGAACACGTATTTCCAGGTGCCATCAAGATGCCAGATCTTCTCAAGAAGAGCATACCGTGCATGATTACGCTGCACAAAAACGTACAACGGAATGATCGAACAGAACGCAGCCAGCGCTAACACAGGGTTTACGAATGAGCAGATGTACACGAGCGAGATGCCTACGAGTACAGACACCGAGGTGGTGTTCAGACGGTTTTCAAGACCCGCGGGTTCATGTTCATTCACGGTTGCTGCACCTCAAAATCGTGATGCGGTTGTTTACGCACATGAATATCACTGGCAGTAAGAGTACTGACTGGGGCGAATAAATAAAAAAGAAGGGGATAGTTTTTTTTTAAAAAAATTACAATCTTGTTTTTCCATTTATTCCCCTTCATTCTATTCTGTCTGGCGCTTCCGCCTGAAGAAATAGAACATACCGAGTATCATGCATGCGGGTACTGCGATGGTCGTGAACTCTGGTATTTCAAAATTTACCGTTCCTAAGTTCAGCACATCATTTGCACACCAGCACATGGTCTTTAAATCAGCTGTTCTTGGGTTATTTAAACAGCTCGCAGGAACAGAGATTTCGATGACATAGTTTTCACCAGAGTGTATATCAGGCTGAGGCGTGCTGGAATACACGTGATAGTTATCTTGTGGCAAGCTGGTGCCCCACTTAACGTCAGCTTTGCAAGTTAGCTTGGTGCCCGTTCCTTCTTGCACCCTCCACGGGGCGTTGTTATCCATTCGCCCCCACGTCCCCGGCCAGGGATTTGGGGAATCACCTGTTTTAGTCCATGAAGGGTTCAAGTATACATCACCTTTATTATCTCCGTTCAATACAATGCCATACATATCGTCCCCGATTTTTATCCCCAAGTCGCCCATGTACAGTTCGGGACTTTGGCCATCTTGACCTCGAATAGAATGAATTATGGCGAAATATATCGTACTGGGTGTACTATCGACATACAAAGCTTCTAGGTCAGATATCTCTCCGCCTGATGGTTGGTAGTACATGTCATTTATTTTTGGTTCGTAATATGGCTCGTTAGACCCGGTAGTACTGATATCCCGTTTAATATGAACCCCCTCTGTGCCATCATACCATGTCTCAAACCCATTAGTATCATCCCCAAAGGGCAGGCTAGAGCAATATCGTGGGTCTATGTTATCCTCCACAACAAAATACGCTGTTGAACTATCTGGAAGCCAGTCTGTGTCGGTTCCTGAGATTCCGATGTAAAGCTCATCAAGTCCCCAATCATGCAAATCGCCGTCTATCGCGTATGGTGGTCCTGCCATCGCCGGCACCGTCATTAAGGCAAGCAGTAAAGCGCTCAGCGTAAAAGCGGTTATAACTGTTATCTTTCTCATTTTCTTTTTTCGTTTCACCTCCTATTTTTTCTTATTTTATTCGGAACTGCCGAGGCGGTCCGGTCTTGCTCATGGCAGTGGACTGCCACCTCAACAGTTCTTATCAGAATCTCTTTCTCTCTGCATACAGACCCATGAGTACGGGTCAATACACTTCCGTTGTCTACGATAGTATTAAAAGAGCCAAGGGCTTGGAGTAAGAACAAAAAGTAAGAACCTTAGGTCCGTAAGCACGATACCGCTTTTCTAGAACGGTACATTTAAAAGGCAAAACAACCAAAAAGTAGAAAGGAAAGAAAAAACGTAACATGAGCAGCAAAAGGAGGCTACTATGATGATTCCTATAGTAACGCCACTTATAGGCGATGAGGAGGCAAGAGTTCTTGCAGAAGTTTTAAGATCCGGGATGCTTGCTCAAGGCGAACGGGTTAACGAATTCGAACAGAGCTTCTCGGAATATTGCGGTGTGCAAAACTCGGTAGCAGTGAGCAATGGTACTGTGGCTTTAGATGTAGCGTTAAAAGCAGTGGGTATCCAGCAAGGCGATGAAGTCATCACGCCTTCGTTTACGTTTATCGCTACCGCTAATTCCGTATTGTTCCAGGGTGCCAAGCCGGTTTTTGCTGATGTGGATGACAAGACGTTCACCATCAATTCGAACGATGTGGTAGAGAAGATAACGGCTAAAACCAAAGCGATCATTGGCGTGCACTTATTCGGCCATCCGTTTGAGCTCAAAGCCGTGCAGGAGATCTGCGAAGACCATCATTTAATCTTGATAGAAGATGCCGCACAAGCGCACGGTGCTGAATACAACGGTAAAAAAGTCGGCAGCTTTGGCATTGGCTGCTTTTCCTTTTATCCCACCAAAAATATGACGACGGGCGAAGGCGGCATGATTACAACGAGCAGCGATAGTATCGCAGAGACGTGCAGGTTGTTGAGAAACCACGGACAAGGCGAAAAATACAACCATATAACGTTGGGCTATAATTACCGGATGACCGATCTCGAAGCTGCACTGGGCATCGTGCAATTGAGGAAATTGGATGGATTCAATGAGAAGCGAATAAAGAATGCAGACTATTTCAATGAACACTTAACAGTCTCAGGACTCAACTTATCGTACAAGAAGGACGGGGTTAAGCACGTCTATCATCAGTATGCGGTTACGATAGAGGATGATTTTCCACTGTCAAGGGATGCGTTCATGGAATATCTCAGAGATAATAATATCGGAAGTGCCGTTCACTATCCGATGCCCGTCCATAAACAGCCATTGTACCAGCAAATGGGCTATACCGAAGAAAACGTTCGGTGTCCGGTTGCGACAGCGGTAGCGAAAAAGATAGTGAGTTTACCGGTTCATCCCGCGTTGCAGGAAGAGGATTTGAAGTATATTGCGGAAACGATAAATACCGTACCGTAAAATGAAAATCGGCGTTGTTGGCACGGGGAGCATGGGGAGAAACCATGGCAGGATCTATTCGGAGCTTAAAGAGGTTGAAGAACTCTATGCCTTTGACGTTGATCCCGCGAAGGCGGTAAACTTGAAGGGGTATGACGCCATCGTGTGCGATTCTATGGGAGAACTTTTGAAGCGCGTTGACGCGGTGAGCATCTGCGTTTCCACGAAATACCATCTTGAAGTTGCGAAAGATGCGATTGCGAACGGCGTGCACTGTTTGATAGAAAAGCCTATTACGCACACCGTTCGAGAGGGCGAGGAATTAATGGAGTTATTACAGGGGTCGAAGTTAACTGTAGGTGTGGGCCATATTGAGCGGTTTAATCCGATCGTAGAGGAGATAAGGCGGATAATAAGAAATCCGCTTTATGTTGAGATGAGAAGGCAAAACCCCGCATCGACCAGAATAACGGACAGCACGATTGTAGAGGATCTGATGATTCATGACATTGATATTATCTTTAACGTGTTGTTTACCGGTGAGTATACACTCTATTCTGCGGGTTGCAAAGATTTGTGCACCTCTTTGGTCAGCTTCGGATCGTCTGTTGTATCCTTATCTGCGAGTAGGAAAGCGTCGAAGAAGATACGGACTATTTATATCGAAGAAGAAGACTTCACGATCGAAGGTGATTTCATGACTCAGGAAATTTACGTGTACCGGAAACCGGAGAAGTACGGGATAGAAAACGAGCGTTATACACAGGAGAATATTATTGAGAAAGTCCTGGTGAACAAGGTAGAGCCATTAAAAGAGGAGTTAAAGTCCTTTATTCGGTGCGTGAGAACCGGTGAGCAGTTTCCCATTACACCCCTGCAAGCAGTGAAGAATCTGCGAATATGTGAGGAGATAAGAGGGGTGTGAATGGCTTTTTATACGCATCCCACGGCGGTTGTAGAAACCGACAATATCGGCGACGGGACGAAGATATGGCACTTTGCACACGTACGAGAAGGCGCAACGATCGGTAAGAACTGCATTGTGGGAAAGAGCGTGTATATTGATACCGAAGTGGAGATAGGCAGCGGCGTGAAGATCCAGAATTTCGTTTCCGTTTACAAAGGCGTGAGAATAGAGGATGACGTGTTCGTTGGCCCTTCAGTAACGTTTACCAATGATCTGTATCCCCGGGCGTTTCTGTGGGATGAGGATACGATAACCCCCACGCTGGTCAAAACGGGTGCGAGCATCGGTGCGAACGCGACGATTATCTGCGGTGTGACGATAGGGAACTATGCGATGATCGGCGCGGGTGCGGTGGTGACAAAAGATGTTCCTGATTACGGGTTCGTTTGGGGTAATCCTGCCCGCCTCAAAGGTTTTGTATGCCCGTGCGGCATGAAACTTCAGTACAAGGAAAAGAAGGGTGAAACAGTTATCTTAGAATGCCTGCACTGTGAGAAGGAACTAAAAATAGCTTTAAAGATCTACAAGGACGTGAGAGACTGAGTAACGATTTTTACCTGCCTCTCGTTCCTAGCAAAGACTGTGGGCTACTACGTAATTATAAAAATAAAAAGTAAGAGGGGGTTTAAAAAACAACCCTCCTTATTTTTTCGTTTAGTTTTCTTCTCTCCGTTTGCGATGGTTGAAGAAGAACAGCAGTCCCAATATTGATGCAACGGGCAGTGCTATCGTTGCGAATTCTGGAATAGGTGTCGGAGACGGCCCAGTGCAATCGATGTTGAACGTCACGGTGTCTCCACCGGAAAACACCGGGTATTGTCCATAATATCCGACTGCAACGGCGCTGTTCTCAAGATCGCAGCCACTTTGATCCGCTGTCCCGGTAATAACCGTTACTACACTATCTCCCGGATCAATATCGCCGAGATTGAACGTAGTCGGGGAAAGCGTAACTTCATCGGGCGGGTAATCCGTAAGCACGACATTTTCGGCTGTGTAGGGATTCGTCGCCGGATTGGTCACAGTAACGGTGAAGGTAACGGTCTCACCGACAGTGTAATCTGTTTTATCCGAGACCTTCGTCACATCGATGTTTGTCGGAGGAACCGAGCCACAGGGCAGGCTGCTCGCTTCGAATTCCTGTTTTAACATCTTCTTCAGCCAGGCACCTTGAGAGAGCCCATACCCGGCATAATCCCAGTCGAGTCCACTATAGATGATTATCCCGTTTCCGACATCACCGCTCGAACTGTCCGTGTACACGTGTGTCGGACCGGTTATATCCAGGTAGTTTTCTGCCATACAATCAACGCACCATTGTTCCGGGATGAATGATGTAAAGACGTTGGCATCCCCGACAGCATCCGTCCCTGTTGACAGGACATTGGCATCGATGAAGTAAAGGTCCGACGGATCAGTGGTAGAGAGCATATTCTCCTCAACAATGGTCAGCGTTCCCTGTGCTCCCATCGCTCCCGGAACGGCAGTCAAGAACGGGGTCGGCAGCCAGGAGTAATCCCACACCGGCCCGGTAGGAAGGTAATAGGGATCCTCGGCGTCCCAGATAATCAATTTGCCCCCGTTCTTGACGAAATTAACGATGTCAGTTTTTTGCGAGGCGCTGAAAACGGTTGGATCACATGCGAACAGGAACAGCGTGTCGTAATTTCCGAGCGTTACCGCATTGACATCTCCCGGTTCTACTGTGGTCATCGTTACGGAGGAATAATCCGAATAGTAGACATAGTACATATTAGCGGAATAGACCCAATTCGCATTGGTATTTGATTCATCATCCACAGCCGCAACGTTGGAACTCGCACCCCACGCCATGGCAGTGGGTACAAATAGCATGAGCGCCACAAATACAACTGCTGTTATTACGTATTTTTCAGTTTTCATTTTTTTCTTTTCACCTCCTATTTTTTTTCAAAATTTAACAAAGCTAATTTAGCCATTGTTTTGGTTGTTTAGGCAACCATAAAAGCGGATAAGGGCTTGGAGTACGGACTAAAAGACCGAACCACAAACAGCTTTCAAATCTGGAGCCCTGGGTAAATCCGTACATTTTAGAAGGCGAGGAGAACTAAATTTTGATGGTTAGCGAACGAAGCTAAACCTCTGTCTGACTACCAAATAAGGAAAAGAGCACGAATGGATTGAATACGGTACGCTTGCACGTGTGTGCCAAATGTAGTAGCGGTTTTAGTGCGGTTTCCCAACACCTTTGTAAACAAAGCCTGCTTCTTCGCAAATCGCTTTATCGTACACGTTCCTTCCGTCTACCAGCACAGGCGTGCGCATTTTGTTCTTGAGCGACTGCAAATCCAGATTGAGGTATTCCTTATGCTTGGTGACCAGAGCGATGGCGTCCGCACCTTCGAGAGCTGCGTTGAGGTCTTCGGTGAACGGCACTTCGAAATCCCGTACGTACGGATCGTGAAGTATCGGCTTTGCGCCCTTTTTCAGTAATAGGTCATACAGCGGTTTCGATGGCGTATTCCGCGTATCATCGGAATTCTCGAGAAAGGCGACACCTAAAATCGCTATCTTCGCATCCTTCAAGTTCCGCCCTGCTTCGGTTAACCCTTCTTCCAGAAGGTCTGCCATGTGCGTCGGCATCCACAGGTTTAATTCTCTGCTTTTAACAATGACGTTCGGTTCAACCTTGAATTTACCGTACGTATCAACGCCGTACTTCAACAACCAGGGATCCTTGGGAAGGCAATGCCCCCCGACACCCGCGCCCGGGAAATGCATGTCTCGTAGTGGATTAGATGATGGATTTGTCGGATCATTCGGCAGCGTATTAACCAACTCACGAACTTTAAACGCATCAACGCCAAGGCTTTCACAGATGAGCGCTACTTCGTTTGCAAAGGCGATGTTGACATCCCGATACGTGTTTTCCACCGTTTTCGCCAGTTCCGCGGTAAGCGAATCGGTAGGATACACCGTCTCTTTCACAATATGTTTATACAGATCAACTCCTCGACGGGTACTTGCGTCGTCAATCCCGCCAACGATCCTTGGAAGATGAACAATATTGTTAATGAGCCGCCCAACCATTACCCGTTCGTACGAGAAGACCAACGAAAAATCTCTGCCAGCCACGAACCCTGATGCTGCTTCTAAAATCGGCTTCACGATATTCGTCGTCGTACCAGGAGCAACCGTAGATTCAATAACCACCATTGCGCCTTTTTTCATGTGGTTACCTACCTGATTACTTACTTCCCTGAGCGATTCATAATGCGGCACTCCCTTTTCATCCGTGGGCGTTTGAACGTCGATTAAGATAACATCGGCATTGTTACATTCAGCGTAATCATCGGTAACTCGAAACGATCCGTTTTTCACTACTTTTGCGATCAGCTCTGATAATCCGGGCTCGTCGCCACCGATAGGATTTTGACCGTTATTAAGCCAGTCGATCTTCCAGCCCGAGCGCTGTGACCTTCTCTGAATTCCCACCACGGTAAATCCCTCGACATCGGCAAAGAGCGCGGCAGCCGGTATGCCAACGTAGCCCATGCCGATAACAACGATCTTCTTCATCGCTTTCTAGATAGCACGTTCGGTATAAAAGTGATTTTTGGTAGGATTAAGAAAAATGAAGGTTAATCATCACAGTTGTTTTTTTGAGAACTGCAAAACCACCGCTGAACGCTTAAAGTTTGTGTTTGTCAAATCCTGCCGCTTTCCGCAAATTTCCAATGGCTTTCCACCGAATCGGCACTCACGCCGATAACAACAGCGTTGAGCTGCTCGAACTCGTCGAGTGCACTGGTAAACTCAACGGCCTCGCGTGTGCAGCTGCTGGTATTGTCCCAAGGGTAGAAGTAGAGAACAATCCATTTGCCTCTGAAATCACGCAGACAAATATCCCTATTGTCCTTATCGGGAAGACAGAACTGCGGCGCCTTTTCACCAACCTTCACATCGCCTGGTTTTACCGGCATCTTAACACCCCCAGATCTATTTCGGTAGGATACTTCCCTACCACTTTGGTATATGGCATAATAAATTCACGTATAAACTCAGAGAGAAATAAAAAGAAGAAAGAAGATGGAACAATTTTTGAGAGCCCAGATGAAAGAAGATGGAACAATTTTTGAGAGCCCAGATTACACAAAAAGGTGACTTACAATGTTAAAACGGGCTCTGGGTCTCTGGCACATCACGGTAATGAGCGTCGGTGTCATTCTCGGTGCCGGTATTTATGTGATCATCGGCGAGGCTGCAGGTCTCAGTGGCACCGGGTTGTGGCTTTCATTCATTCTTGCCGCTTTTGTTGCTTCCTTTACCGGTTTGAGCTATGCCGAACTCGCATCCCGTTTTCCTCATGCAGGCGCCGAATACGTTTACATTACAAATACCTTTGGTCGAACGCTCGCATGGATTACCGGGTGGTTGCTCATCGTGAGTAGCGTCATAGCAGCGGCAACTGTAGCGGTCGGATTTGCAAACTACTTTTCCGCCCTCTTTCATACCTCGGTGGTGCTCATTGCACTTGGCACCTTGCTGGTGTGCGGCATTATCCTCATAGTAGGCATAAAAGAAACCGCGTTTATCACCATTCTCTTCACCCTAATCGAAGCGAGTGGCTTGATTATCGTCATTTTCATCGGTGTGCCCTACGTAGGGTCCGTGAACTATGTGGACTTTGCAAATGGATTACAAGGGGTTATTGAAGCGGGCGTGTTAATCTTCTTCAGTTACATCGGTTTTGAGAGCATTTCGAGACTTGCGGAAGAAACCCGAGAACCCGAGCGTACCATACCCAAAGCAATTCTCCTCTCTATCGCGATAACGACGGTCATTTACATCCTCGTGGGTATTGCTGCGGTAAGCGTTGTGCCGTGGCAGGACCTAGCGCAAGCAGAAGCGCCTCTTGGATTGGTTGCACAGCGTGCGTATGGCGATCAACTCTTTGCTGTGCTCTCGGTCATTGCCTTATTCTCAACCTTTAATACCGTTCTGATACTGCTTCTGAGTGGATCGCGCCTCGTTTACGGTATCGCGGAATACCGAGCACTTCCTAACATATTCTTGTCCGTGAGCAAGAAACTTCGAACGCCATGGTTTGCGATCATAAGCGTCGTGCTCGCATCGCTGTGTTTCATATTTGTTGGTGATTTGGCGACGATCGCGAATCTAACGAACTTCACCATTTTTATTATATTTCTGCTCGTTAATGCCGCGGTCATTTATCTTCGATACAGAAAGCCGGTAGTACATGGATTCAAAACCCCCCTTACTATCGGTAAATTACCCCTTTTGCCGCTGTTAGGAAGTCTAACCTCACTTTTCATGCTCATTAACCTCCCGATTGATGTTCTCGCTGTAGGAACAGCGCTTGTTCTTTTAGGCTTCATTGTTCATCTCATTCTCAAAGTAAGCGTGCATGAGGAGCTCTTTTGAGTGATAACAGAAGGTAATCGCCTGTTTAGAGGTTCAGGCAAACAAATCTGACGTACACTTTAAGATGAATCTACAGTCTCGCGTTTACAGCTGCTGGTGTTCTCACGGGGCCAAAAGTAAAGAGAGACTTCTCGCCAAATCTCCAACCAACGTTCAAATCGTCCGGCGTTACGATCGTCAAAACGCTCCTTTGTTCGGCTTCGTGGCCCGATTTTGTATTACTCATATATTGTGCTAGAAAGATTTATAGGCTTTGAGCCGCAACGTTTCCTCATGCACGCCATTTCGCTCTTACAAATAGCGCCGACGCTCGCAGAGTTTTTCGGGGTGCCGCTGATTTCACGTGCACGTCCGGTCGAGTCCATCCTCAACTTCATGCGCATTCACGAACCGAACGTTGTGGTATTGGTAGTGATTGACAGTCTTGATCTCCGCATTTATTCCGACTTCGCCAAGGAATTAGCGGTGCTACACACGCTTGCTGAAAAAGACGAACTTCTCTTCTCGTGTGAACCGGTAAGCACTCATACCACACCGGCAATTGCATCCATTCTTACCGGGTTGGAGCCAGAATCACACGGTATTGTCGTGAGTGCAGACGTAGCGACATCAAAAACAAAGTCCATTTTGGAACTACTCGATGACGATGGCACACCAACTGCGGCGGTGCTCGACACCAACGGTGCACAACCGTTGTTAGAACGAATGAGCTATGTATTCGGCGTTGAGAACCGCGAGGATATTGTTGCATACGACGAAGAAATAAAGATCCATACCCTCTCCGTGCTGGAGAAGCCGGAGGTGCGGTTAGTACTCGCACATCTTCGTTCTATTGACCGATTTGCACACCGGGGTTGGGATTTACAGGCTGCCGCACGGGTCACCAGCGAGAATATGACGGCGATCGGAGAGGCGGTTAGCGCGCGAAACGGGATGCTGTTTATCTGCGGTGATCACACGGCGCATCTTAAGGAGCGAAAAGCCGCGCATGGCAACGTTCCGGTACCGCTGATCGTTGCCTGTCCGTAACGTGCCGGGAATAAACTTAAAGCACTGTGCGTTATTTACTAAAAGATGGGCATTAAAGCGCTGGTTATCGACTTGGATGGCACGGTGTATCACGGGAAGACCCTTATTGAACACGCAGATGAAGCTCTTAAGCACCTCTCTAAACGGTATGAGCTATATTATCTCACCAATAACTCGACGCGGTCACGAGCGGAGTTCGCGCAGAAATTAGAGAGATTTGGTATTTCGTGTACGAAACAGCAGCTTATTACGTCCGGGTTTGCAGCTGCGGAATACCTTCACGAGCATTATCCGCGCAGTCGCGTGTACGTAATCGGCGAAGACGGGTTGAAACAGGAACTCATTGAACATGAGATAACGCTGTGCGAGGACGATTGCGATTGTGTGCTCGTCGGCCTTGATACGGGCTTCACTTATGCAAAGCTGAAAAAAGCGCTCACATTGTTGTTAAACGGCGCAGTCTTCATTGCGACCAACACCGATCCGTTTCTCATTACAAATGAACGAATCGTCCCCGGCGCCGGCTCAATCGTTGCGGCAGTAGCAACAGGAAGCGGTAAAAAACCATTGGTTATCGGTAAACCCAGCGCGTTTATCACTGATCTGATCGTCAAGCAATCGCAGGTGCAGCCGCAGGAGACACTCGTGGTCGGCGATAATCTCCAGACCGATATTCTCATGGGGGTTACGGGTGGAATGCAAACGGCGTTCGTTTTGACTGGCGCGTCAAAGCGGGACGATATCGAACGATTACACATCCGTCCGGACTACGTCTTTGAATCCATTGTTGACCTCTCGACTGGGTTAGCACACACCCCAGAACAACAGAGGACAGCACTAGATACGTGCTAGCTACGTTTCCCGCTCTTCCGTATGGCTATTGGCGAACGAAATTCTTTTAAGCTCGTGGAAACGAGATAAAAATGGTGATGAGTATGCCAGAAGAACCGGAACAGCAGCCGATAAGGTTCAGATATAAATTGAGCAATTGGGAGATCGAAGTTGAAGGAGACAAGGAATTAATAAAAGAGGTCGTTTCGGAGATAAAAAAGAAAGAACTACCGCCCTATGGCAGTATGGAATCTGAAAAAGTTGTACCCGGTCTGTATTCGTAACGTATGCAGGGTTAGATCCACGAAAGCAGAACAGAAACGACCACATTCTCATGTACGTGAGTACAGTCAGAATTTTAGCGATCCGTTTTTCAGACCTTTCGTTCCCGTTATCTAAAAAAACCGCGACCCTTTTTATACAAACCGATCAGTTCCGCGGCATCCATTAGGTGCCCTTCCATAGCTGCTTCCAAAGCTTCTTTATCCGCTTCTTCCCCTAACGCGAGCCTCGTATCCAACGCGTAGAGTTTAAAGAAGTAGCGGTGGGTACCGGAAGGCGGGCAGGGCCCTCCGTAATCCTTTTTACCGAAATCGTTCAGCCCTTGCTCGCCAGGAATGCTGTTTTCGTCAATCTGTTCAATAACGGGAATGTTGTACACAACCCAATGGACCCAGGTGCCTCCCGGTGCGTCGGGATCATCGACGATGAGCGCCAAACTCTTGGTTCCTGCGGGTATATCCCCGATCGCGAGCGCAGGGTTGATATCGGCACCCTGGCACGTGAATTTCTTAGGGATAAACTTCTCATTCCCAAATGCAGGACTCGCTACGTGCATCGTGCACCACGTACATTGGTATGATAAACCTTACTGCATATAAAAACATTCGCTTGTGGTATGTTCAGATAAACTCCGGCGAACTACGTCTCATAAAAAGCGAACGGGCGAAACCGTCATGACAAAAATACCAGCGAGACTTCTCAGGATCGAAAATGCACGGGAATGCCACATCATCGAGCGGCGAAACCGGTTCGTTGTGACTATAAAAACAGAAGGAACCGAATATCGCGCTCATCTAACGAACACCGGCAGGCTCTCCGAATTCATGATCAAAGGACAAAAAGCGTTCTGTTTTCGCACGCACCACCAGGGCAAAACGGATTTTAGGCTGTTTGCGATCGAAGAGAGCGGTTTAGGGGCGCTCATCGATACCTGGCTGCAGATGAAAGCGTTTGAAGAAGCGTTGGCACGCGATCTCATCCCATGGCTTGCGGGATGTCGTATGCTCAAGCGAAACGCGCCGTTGGGTGCATCCCGCATTGATTATCTCCTTGAATGTCACGGGAAAAAGGTGTATCTCGAAGTGAAGAGCGCGGTTTTACGCGACGGGGCGTATGCGATGTACCCCGATTGTCCGTCGGAACGCGGGCGGAAACACCTACACGAACTTACAGATCATGTACAGAACGGTGGGAAAGGGATTCTCTTGTTCATGGCTGCGTTACCTCACGTTACGGCGTTTAAGCCGAATAAAGCTGCCGATGCAAAGCTTTACGAAGCGCTTAAGGAAGCGCATGCCGTGGGCGTTGCGATACGAGCCATGGGGCTGTATTACAATCCCGCTGACGCATGGGTGTATCTCGTTAATCCGGATCTTGCGGTAAGTCTCGCTTAGTAGGTGGAAACATAATCTTCATAAAAATCCCTTTTCAAGATTAAAAATACCATGAAGAAGAAGATCATTGCGTTTATACCTGCATGCGCCCCATTTGCGGAGTTACACGTAGAAGTACTGGACTTAGTCCAAGTAGATCGTACAGAGATTCTTGCAGAGCTTGAAGGCTTCACCATAATCGCCGAGAATGCAGAAACGATAAAAGCGTACAAAACCAGCAAGTTCGATCTACTTAAGGCCGATCTCAACGAGTTGTTGAAGAAAGGATGGGTGTGGAGCGATTAATTCGGAGCTAACATCCTAAAAAGTGGATTTTAATCGTCGCTTTTGTGCTGCTCTATCGATCGTCTATTGAGCGAATTTACGGATTTATCAAACAAACATGTGCCAATCACTTCGTTCACTCCTTTGGCTGAAAGGTCCGCATCGGACACAGACCGGTATCCTTATCGGCGAACGTTTCACGGCCGAGATTAGCGCACATTCCCGTTTTTTCATCAATGGGTGTATAAAACTTGCAGTCTTTACAGGTTGGCATATTCATCACATCCTTTTACCGGTTTAGAATAGAACTACGGGGGTAGGTCCTTAGTGCTATCAAACCCCTGACACTATTTATGCTTTACTCTTTTGTCTTTGCTGTGCATCGATCGCACGTTACGTGGTCACCGAATGCATTGCTATTTTCTGTTTTTCACGCCGCACCGTTTTTTTCCATACAGGATCCATAGAGGTACTTTAAAGCGTTGACCAAATCTCTGAAGCGGTGAGCCGCAAAGATCATGGCCATTGCACGGAGGAGAGGCAGTTTGCTATGCTGCTCGCTCGTGCCACACCCTATCCTTATATATGGTTGGTTGTGATATTATGTTCTTCGGGGAATTCTACTACGATTCACCCCGCACGCACTGAGCTGTGCAACACACGGGGGGAGGTTGCCTATGCACCTGAAAGAAATATTGGATGAAGTGATCGTAAAGGAAGTATATAAGAAAATACCGGTAGACAGCGAATTGGTATATTCGCCATCTGAAATACCTGATGAGGATGTCGAACGAATACAAAGAGACCCGAATTTCAAGAAGAAATACCTGAGAAAATTCGGTAGACGATTCCGCAAACTGGGTTATAATGATTTGAAAGTCGTTGATATCGATCCAGAATCGCATAGTTTAATCGTTCGGTATACCGGCTATTACACCGGCTGCCGCCAGTATCCAGAAGTGCACCTAAAAACGCTCTTGATCTTACACAATGAAATGGGATGGGATATCCGCGATCCAGAGGTTTATGATCGGATTATTGACCGGACACGAAGCGACCTGGGGAGAAGGAATATAAAAGTCAAAGAGGAGCGCCTGTACCGATTCGCAAAGCTCTTTAAACGGGCGATCGATGCGAAAATGGATTGAGCATTGCATCACTGTGTCATAATATAGTGTTGAGGAAAGGTGAAAATTAAGAGGATGGCTTACAAATAGCCACAACCTCGTCTATATTATGGGTCCAATTAAGAATCACATCGGAAGCTTCTTCATTTGTAACAATATCGAAATACTCAAAACTTGACCCCTTCTTTATAACAGATTTCACTTCTTGAAGTTGTTTTGGCTTTTTAGATCCTTTTTTACAGACGCTTGAATAATCAAGAACTAATAATAAATCTTTGTTTTTAATATTTATAGGTTGTTTGTTAAACTCACATTGCTCTGATGCTGCAATAGCAGAAGCTACGCCTAACAAGTGCTTAGGTGAATTATTAAGTTCTATCTCAACAACAAGAGTACGGTCGTTTTTTATAACAAGAATATCTGGCTCAGCGAGATCTATACGCCCTTCATCCTTTTTCACGAAAAATTTTATGTCTCCGTTATCATCGTGTGAAGAGAAAAATTTAGCTTTTCCATCCAAACTTCTCATAATATTTCTTCTTATTTCTTGATGTTTTCCAGAATCCTTTGTCATGATACTAATTTCCCTCTAAATGCTTTTTCGTTTTACCCTTGTTATTGTTTCAGACAGATGAAGGAGCTTCCCTTAAATCCGGCAATTCATTAATAAATATGAGTTTACTTATCTCCTCTGCTATGAATCTATAATTTCCATAAGCACCCCCATTTGTATAACACCAGCGCGATAACTGGACCAGAGCATCTAAAATTGTTGTAAATGGTAGATTCTTCTGTTGTATTAACCATTCATCGAGTTTAGGGCACAAAGATTTTTCAGCAATTTTATGCTGAGATAGTTGATCTATCAGATTTTTCAATTCATCGACATCGTATTCTTTCAATTCAATTTCAAAGTCGTCGGTTTCTATTTTTAACTTCTTTTTCATCTCACATCTTCACTCATATTGGTATCACTAATAATAAACTTTTCCCTCATACCCACTCATTCCCTGAAAAATATTGAGGGGAAAAGGATTCTTTCAAAATCGGCCTATATGTTAATTAAGGCAAATTAGCCTTTTCACTTTTTAAACACCGGCCACAGATACAGATCATCGATATAGATAACCTCAAACGGTAGCCTCTATGCTACGTTCAATACTAGGTGTTCAACCAAAATTTTTACGCCGATACCAATCAAAATGAGCCCACCGACGATCTCGATTTTATTCTCAAAGAGGTGTCCTGAGATATTCCCGAGAAAAACACCGAGAAACGACAGTGAAAAGGTCGTAGCACCAATGATGAGCGCGGGCGTAACAATAGCGATTTTGAGAAATGAGAGACTCAGCCCTACGGCCAGCGCATCGATGCTCGTTGCAATTGCGAGGAGTAATAACACAAGGATATTGAGCGGGTCAAGCTCGCTCTCATCGGGCCCCCGCATGGTTGATTCAAAGATCATTTTACCGCCGACCAAACTCAACAACACAAAGGCTATCCAATGGTCAACACCGGAAATAAGCGCTCTCGTGTTGACCCCTCCAAACCACCCTATTATGGGCATACCAGCCTGAAATGCACCAAAGAAGAGGGCAATCGTTACGGCATTACTGATCTTGAAGTTGTTTATTGTGATGCCGCTCGTGATCGATACGGCGAACGCATCCATTGCTAATCCGAGTGCAATTACTGAAATGGTGATAAAACTCATTGCTATCTATGTTAGTCTTAATCAGTAGAGGAGTTTATGTGCTTAAAGGTTTGCGTGTGAATCGATCCAATCGCTCACGTGATGGGTGGTGACGCACGGTGCACAATAACTGAAACATGTCGATTAATCGTCTTGTAGCGTTCCAACTACGGGGAACCGTTCGAGCAGATCAGCACCATGAGGCGCCTCCTCAAGGCTCTCGGTCAAATCGAGACCAGCGTGATGAACAACCTGATGTTTCCCATCCCGCCATAGAAAGCTACGAGATACGTCGTATACCTTTCCGTTGCAGGCGATGTATGCAGGAGTTCCGTTCTTGCCTGTATACTGCGCAAGCTCTTTCGTAGTAAATTTTCGCATCGTTGTTTTAACGTCCTCAACAATCATCTTCTGGTAAAAAAAGAGAGGCGCCCCATAAAAAATCACGGAACGCCCTTCATCAATCCTGAATGAATCACGCTACCTCAGGAATTTAGACACAAACGGAGAAGTCTCGCCTCGACGTAGGAAATGCCCGGAAGGTCCTTCGCCCAGGAATTCTGAGAACCAGGACTCATGCTCGATTTCCTCGTTAAGGATCGAAAGTGCGAGTTCGTAGGTTCGGTGGTCTTTTCCAGCGGTAAGATTGCAGACGTGCGTATAGGCCCGAACTGCGCACCGCTCCGCTTCCACCAGTACCTTCAGAATTGAGTTGACATCGCTTATATCCGCGGGTAAGTATGCAGGGGGGCATCCTGAGACGTCATGAAACTCCTTCATATCCTTCGGTAAGCTTCCGCCAAGTTCGTAAATCCTCGGCACGAGAGCTTCGAAATGGTTTCGGTCTTCAACACGGGCAGTCTCTGCAATCTCCTTAATCCCCTCTCCTTCTAATCCAATAAGATTGAACCGAAGGATGGTGTAATAGTAGTACGTCGTGAGTTCGGCTGCGGCATTTTTAACGAGGAGTTCTATCAGCTCCTCAACATTCACTCCTGACTTCTCCACCATTTCACGGGTTACTTTTGCCATACCATCACCTCCTACTTTTAGATAATATCTTTTGCATTATAAGATTAGTGGTTCTTAAACACGTAAATTTGGGCTACCCGAATGCCACATCGAGTACCATCATTACTGCAAACCCGATCATCGCACCCATCGTGGCTAGATCGGCATAACCGCCACGTTGTGACTCTGGAACGACCTCTTCGACGACGACAAAGATCATGGCACCTGCGGCAAACGCCAACGCGTAGGGCAGGAGTGGCCGTACAAGAATAACAGCTGCAGCGCCAATAACACCGGCTATTGGCTCAACAACGCCCGATAGCTGGCCGTACCAGAAACTTTTCAACTGAGACATCCCCTCACGGCGAAGCGGCATAGAGACCGCAAGCCCTTCCGGAAAGTTCTGGATGCCAATACCGATAGCCAGCGCGGTGGCTGCCGCTAACGTAGCGGACGGAAAACCAGCAACGACAGCGCCGAAGGCAACGCCCACCGCAAGCCCCTCGGGAATGTTGTGCATCGTGATGGCAAGAATAAGCAAGGTACTCCGCGGCCAGGTCGTCTTAATCCCTTCCGCTTCCTCGATCGGAAAGCCAAGGTGGAGATGCGGGAGTGTTCGATCAATCAGGCGTAAAAAAACGCCGCCCACGAGGAAACCCACGGCAGCAGGAAACCAGGCGGGCAGAGTCTTACCTGTCGACATATCAATGGCAGGGGCAAGGAGCGACCAGTAACTGGCTGCAATCATCACGCCGCCGGCAAAACCCAGCATCCAGTCCAGCACCTTCCTGCTTACGTCTTTCGCTAAAAATACCGTGGCTGCACCAAGTGCCGTCAGAAACCAGGTGAATATGGTTGCAAGAAGCGCCTGGAGTACAGGATGAAGGTTCAATACAGTATCTATCATACCTGCCCCTCTGCGATCTTTTCTCGTGCTGTTTTCGTCATGATACGTGGTTTACTTCTTGAGCTCCTCCAATCGCTTCTCTATCTGCTCTAATTCCTGCCTCAGGTCTTTCGCGCGTTTCTCAAGCATTACAATCTCTGTTTTTATGCGCCTCGGCATTGCAGCGCCGATGATACTCAATTTACCGCTTTTATACCACTCAACTGCTTCTTTCACTGTGCCCGTCGTGACCGTCGCGATATCCACGCCCGCGGCATGCAGCAGCTGAAACATACTTGGCCCTATGTTTCCGGAGATGACCAGATCCACATCCTTATTCAAAAGCGTTTGAGGACGTGCGATACAGAACGCTTTCCCTGGCTCATCGGCACTTTTGTTTGGTATTGCTTCAAACGCCATGGTATCAGGATCAACAATCACGAAGTATTTGCTACGTCCAAATTCCCAGTGCACCCGTGCATCCAGATCTCCTGCCGCAGCAGTTACACAGATCTTCATATATTACTTTCACCTTCTTCGAGAAGCCTGGCCATCCAAAACCATAGCCAAAACCTCTCTGCTTATTACCTTAATGTTCACCGTTCAAATACATTTCGATGCCGTGATAGTCGTGTAATCCGGAGAAGTATGCAAACAGTTTGACAAATTAATTGCACGCAAGGCGGCTGAAACGAAACGAAAAGAGAGAAATCAAGAATCCGTGACGTAATGCGTGGGAATCTTAAAAAACGTTTGGTGGGAATCGAATTGTCAATCTAAAACTCCTCCAAGCACTTTCTGCGAGTTCGTTATTTATTCGCCTTTTTTGCTCTTGTAATCTTTAATTGCCTCTTGAAGCGCATTAGATGCCAGATTGGAGCAATGCATCTTCCGTGGTGGCAGCCCTTCGAGTTCATCAGCGACATCTCCCCGAGTGATCTTCATTGCCTCATCGACATGCATCCCTTTTGCCATCTCGGTCACCATGCTGCTCGTGGCAATGGCGGAACCGCAGCCGAAGGTTCTGAACTTGATATCCGTGATGATATCGTCCTTTACTGTGATGAACATCTCCATAAGGTCCCCGCAGACAGGATTCCCCACCTTGCCATAGCCGTCCGGGTTTTCTATCGTACCCACATTTCGCGGATTCGTGAAATGCTCCATTACTTTTTTGCTATAACCTATCTGTTCAGCATCCAAATCTCCCATTTTGCTCGCCTAAATCTAGCTAGGTTCCTTTTCTATATATAAACTGCGTTCGCCCATTTATTGCTGGCTTTTGATGGCTGCCAGAACTATACTTATGCGAGATAGAACTCGCCTTTGAGAATCCTAGAGCGGTGAAAGTTTCCTCAACCGTTGCACTGTTTCCTCCACCGCCGTTGCAATACGCGATATCTGTTCTGGCGTATTTGACCTACCGAGCGTTACAACCATTGAACCATGCGCTTCTTCGTGTTTCAACCCTATCGCCATGAGGACATGGGAGGGTTCCAAGGTCTTGGAAGAGCATGCTGAACCCGTAGATATCTGTATATTGTACATTGTATCCATATTCAACTGGATGCTCTCGCCTTCTATGCGGCTGAAGCGGAAACTTGCATGATGAGGGAGCCGTTGCGTTGGATGACCCGTGAGATACGATTCCTCGATCTGCAATATCTCACGGATGAGTTTGTCCCGTATTCCCATGAGTCGCATGCTCTCCTCGTCCATTTCAGCCTGTGCGAGCCGTGCCGCTTCGCCCATGCCCGCAATGGCGAATACGTTCTCTGTTCCCGACCTGAGTCCGCGTTCCTGGCCACCACCGGGAAGGATCGATTGGAGTTTTATACCTTGTTTGACGTATAACGCACCAGCACCACGAGGTCCGTACAAGTCGTTCGATGAAAGCGTCAACAAATCGATACCATCCTTTTGCACATCTATAGGTATCCGTCCGGCAGCGGCAGTTGCATCCACGTGCAAATACAGACCCTTCTCATGCACTATTTCGCTTATCTCTTTGATTGGCTCTATTGTCCCTATTTCATTGTTTGCGTACAGTATCGAGGTCACGGTAGTATCTTCATTCAGAATATCACTGAGTTTCTCGATGTCGACGAGACCCGTTGCATCGACCGGTACAAGCGTGAATTCGAACCCGTTTTTCTGAAGCTCTTTCATGGGATTGAGAACCGACATGTGTTCAATGGCGCTTGCCACAACCTTTTTTCCTTTACCAATGTTCCGAAGCGCAGTACCCTTGATCGCAAGATTGTTCGATTCCGTTGCGCTACCGGTAAGGACAATACGGGCCGGATTCTCAGCGTTAATAAGCGCTGCAACTTCCTTTCGAGCCTCTTCAACCGCTCTTTTCGCCACTAATCCGACGGAATAAAGCGCGAACGGATTGCCAAAGTCGTCCTTAAGGTACCGTTCGGCAAACGTCAATACCCGTGGATCGACCGGCATCGCCGATGTGTGGTCTAAATATATACGTTCCACTTTATTCACCCTTTAGTAGCGTTAGAACCACATGGTAGCACCGGCATCGAGCGCCAGATCGTTCAGGGTGCCTGCACCCACGATCTTCACTCCCGGTAGCAACTCCACCGTTTCCCAACCCAGCATCTGCTTGGATGCCTCACACACATATATCTCAATTCCCATGTCCAGGCACTTCTGTATCATTTCCGCAACGCTGGGAAAGGAGCCGAGCTTTATCTTCTCAGCCTCGCCGGGGAGCAAAATCTTCAACCCCATACCCAGGTAGTAGAGCATTGGTTTGATATCCATGGCCTTCGCGGTTTGCGCCAAAACCAGTGGCGAATACTGCCGTTCCGGAGCGTCGCTTGTTTGCACATAGAGAATCGAGTTCTCGTCTTTCATATTTATTATTTAAACACCGCCTATTTTTCTCAATCAATCAATGAATTCGTGAATTCACCTCATTTCGTCCTTCTGATAAAGAAGGTTAATATCGTCCCTTCCTTCTCGAACTTCAGGATCTCGTGACCAGTCCTCTTTGCCCAGCG
The DNA here is from genome assembly GCA_964443855.1 of uncultured Halobacteria archaeon. Classification (GTDB taxonomy): domain Archaea; phylum Halobacteriota; class Syntropharchaeia; order Alkanophagales; family Methanospirareceae; genus JACGMN01. The sequence goes on from CAYUEX010000010.1 coordinate 25,696, forward strand.
TTTGATGTCCTCTTCCGCAGCCGGATCGTCTGCTTCAACTCGTAACACTTGCCCCACCTCGATCTTCTCTATTTCCTCCTTCGTCATGGCAATGGGCATCGGGCAGTAGAGGCCCACGCAATCCAGTTCTGCATCAGGGGTAATCTCCGAACTCATAGTCAAAACCTCTCTGCTTATTAACTTATGTTTTGTGGTAGAAAAGCTTTTCGATTCCGTGAGATTATCCGTGTACTCCTGAGAAGGGCAGTATATTCTTCATTTATCTTTCTCTGAGACTGAACATATAGAAATATTCTTTGATATTTTAAGAGTTTTTGCCAAGTCTTTTTTAGGAGTAGTA
>CAYUEX010000011.1:0-21788 GCA_964443855.1 uncultured Halobacteria archaeon
ATTCTTAACTTTTAGGTGGATTTCTCAAATACTCTTTAAAGGGCTTATTACAACATATAGAATAGGATAAATCATAATATAAGGAAAAATGATAAAGACGGAAAGCAAAGCATCTATAAAACAATTGACTGCTGTGTTGTCATTCATACTTGTCGTTCCAAAAACGCTATTGACATCGAGATCAGGAGAGATAGCAAGAGGTAACGGTCAAATCATGTCCTCTGATGGAGGTGAAACAGGTTAAAAATGTTAGACAGTGGGGATACGGTATGGATACTCGTCTCGACCGCTCTGGTCATGTTGATGACTCCGGGTGTCGGGCTGTTCTACGGGGGGATGGTTCGTAGGAAAAGTGTGGTTGCAATGCTTTCCCTCTCGTTTGTTGCACTTGCGGTGATCAGTATACAGTGGGTTTTTGTGGGATACAGCCTGTCCTTCGGCTCTGACATAGCGGGATTTATTGGTGGCCTCGAGTTTCTTGGATTACGGAATGTAGGCATGGACTGCGGAAATTTAACGGTTCCACACTTAGCATTCATGGCGTTCCAACTCGCGTTTGCTGTAGTGACACTTGCGATTCTCACCAGTACGATGGCTGAACGAGTGAAGATGAGTGCATTCATTGTTTTTGGTCTGCTCTGGACGACACTCATTTACGATCCGCTCGCTCATTGGGTTTGGGGTGGCGGATGGCTTGCGGAACTTGGTGCGTTAGATTTCGCAGGAGGCACGGTGGTACACATTAGTTCAGGATTCTCGGCCTTGGCCTTAGCATTGGTCATTGGCAAACGACGTGGATTTGGCGAGGAGCAGATGGGACCACACAACATCCCGATGGCGCTTCTTGGTGCAGCCTTGCTCTGGTTCGGTTGGTTCGGCTTCAACGGAGGAAGCGCCTTAGCTGCAAACGGACTCGCAGCCAATGCATTCGTCGTCACGAACACGTCTGCTGCGGCAGGGGCCCTCGGCTGGATGGCAGCAAACTGGATGCACGGAAAACCAAGCTCTTTGGGTGTGGTGAGTGGCGCTATCGCCGGACTCGTTGGGATTACGCCTGCAGCGGGATTTGTCACGCCAATGGCATCAATAGTGATCGGACTGGTCGCAGGGGTTATCTGCTACAGGGCAATGCTTTTCAGAATAAAGATCGGGCTTGATGAGAGCCTTGATGCATGGGCAATACACGGTGTTGGTGGGCTCTGGGGTGCACTGGCCACAGGAATATTTGCAAATGAAGTAATAGGTGGATACTCAGGTTTGCTCTACGGAAATGTGGACCAATTCGTTGCTCAGATAATCGGTGCCGGAGCAGCAATCATCTACGCGTTCGTACTCGCGTTTGTACTCGCCAAACTCGTTGACATAACGATCGGGTTGCGTGTGACGGAGGAGGAAGAATATGTGGGTCTAGACCTTTCACAGCATGGGGAAAGGGCCTACAATGGCTGACTGAAATACTAATAGAAAGGAGGGTATGAGAATGAAGAAAATCGAAGCAATAGTTCGACCTGAAAGGCTTGAACAGGTTAAAGAGGCCTTGGAAGAGCTTGGGCAGGTTGCCTTGACCATAACTGAGGTATCAGGAAGAGGGGAACAAAAGGGCATTGCATTACAGTTCAGGGGACGCAACATGGAAGTTGACACGCTGCCGAAGGTCAAAATCGAAACAGTGGTGAAGGACGAGTTAGCCGAGCCGTTAATCAACGCGATATCGACCGCAGCGAAAACAGGCAAATTCGGCGATGGCAAGATATTTGTGTCATCACTGGACGAAGTAATCCGAGTACGAACAGGGGAGCAGGGATATAAAGCTTTGTAAGGGGGATTATCCTCCTTCTCCAAATTTTTATGTGTCAAAGCTCTAAGTCTGTTCGAACACACACGGAGAGGTAATGCCCAAAAGAGAAGAGATCAAGAAGGTGCTGGTAATCGGGTCAGGTCCGATACAGATAGGACAAGCGGCAGAATTTGATTTCTCTGGCTCGCAAGCGTGCAGAGCGTTGCGGGAAGAAGGGGTACAAGTCGTGCTCATCAATTCCAATCCTGCAACGATAATGACCGATTTCGAGATGGCTGATGTTATTTACATCGAACCACTCGTGCCTGATGTCGTCGCAAAGATCATCGAAAAGGAGCGTCCAGATGGTATTTTAGCGGGTTTAGGTGGGCAAACTGCATTGAACATTACCACTGAATTGGCAGAACGTGATATATTCTCAAGATACTGCGTTAAATTGCTCGGAACACCCTTAGAAGCCATTTACGATGCGGAAGATCGAGAACGCTTCAAACAGACGATGCAACGTATCAATGAGCCAATACCGCGAGGGTTCACTGTTACGTCACTGGAGGAAGCGCAGAACGTTGCAGCCAAACTAGAACTCCCAATCATCGTTAGACCCTCGTATACGCTGGGAGGCACGGGTGGTGGAATCGCGCGGACAATAGACGAATTACGAGAGATTGTTTCTTACGGGTTACAGGTATCGCGGATCCATCAGGTTTTATTAGAGGAGAGCGTACTCGGTTGGAAGGAGATCGAGTACGAAGTGATGCGCGATGCGAAGGATACGTGCATTACGATTTGCAACATGGAAAATCTCGATCCTATTGGCATTCATACGGGCGAATCAATAGTGGTCACACCCTCCCAGACCTTATCCGACGAAGATCATCAGATGTTGCGCTCCGCAGCGATAAAGATCATACGCGCGTTAAAGGTCGAGGGTGGTTGTAACATCCAATTTGCGTTAAAAGAGGGTGAATACCGGGTGATCGAAGTCAACCCTCGTGTGTCCCGATCTTCAGCGCTTGCATCAAAGGCAACGGGATATCCCATTGCGAGAGTAGCGGCGAAAATTGCAATCGGTCTGCAGCTTGACGAGATAAGGAACGATGTTACCAAGGAAACGCCAGCGTCCTTCGAGCCAGCCATCGATTACGTGGTGGTAAAGATACCCCGATGGCCGTTTGATAAGTTTTCCACTGCAGATAGAACCTTAGCAACCTCGATGAAGAGTACTGGTGAGGTCATGGCAATAGGACGAACGTTTGAGGAGGCATTGCAAAAAGCACTCCGTTCCGTTGACATAGATAAAGGTTTCGGTGTTGGTTATGACTCGTGGTCGAAGGATGAGTTGCGGTATCTCTTAGAAACGCCGACTGATGATCGGATTTTTGCGATATACGAAGCATTGAGGAGCGGCTTTAAAATAGGTGAGATCGCGAAACTAAGCGATATCGATCCGTTCTTCATAAAGAAGATTGAGAACATACTCGTGCTTGAAGCGGATTTAACGGGGAATCTCAATGAAAATCTAAGAAGGGCGAAGCGGATGGGCTTCTCTGATGAGCGAATTGCACAGTTGACAGGTCAGAGTAGAGAGAAGATAAGCGACCTCCGGAAAGAAAGAGGCATCATTCTTACGTACAAAATGGTCGACACGTGTGCTGCGGAATTCGAAGCAAAAACACCGTATTTCTATTCGTCATACGAGGATGAATGTGAACTGACCCCTTCAAGTCGAAGAAAGGTGTTAATCATCGGTGCAGGCCCGATCAGGATTGGCCAGGGGATCGAGTTCGATTATTGCACCGTGCATGCCGTGAAGGCGTTGAAGGAGGAAGGAATAGAGGCTCATATTATTAATAACAATCCAGAGACGGTCTCTACGGACTATGATACCTCTGATAAGCTCTTCTTCGAGCCCTTGACGCTTGAAGACGTGATGAATGCAATTGAGAAAGAGAACTACGAGGGTGTGATGGTGCAATTCGGCGGTCAGACTTCGGTTAACTTAGCCGTGCCATTGAAAAAGGAACTGGAGCGGATAAAGGCACAAACGGTGATTATGGGGACTGATCCAGAAAATATCGATATTGCCGAAGACCGCGAGCGTTTCAGTAAATTTCTTCATCAATTAGGAGTTCCTCAGGCCGAGAGCGGTTATGCAACGTCTGTAGAAGAGGCGGTGAAAGAAGCGGCGCGAATAGGATTCCCCGTGCTCGTTCGTCCCTCGTACGTTCTGGGTGGGCGAGCCATGCAGATCGTGTATGATGAACCGGAACTGGTGCGGTACATGCACGAGGCAGTTCGTGTATCAAAGGAGAAACCGGTGCTCATCGATAAATTCCTGGAGAAATCGATAGAAATTGACGTTGACGCCGCATGTGATGGCAAAGAGGTGATGATCGGCGCGATAATGGAGCACATAGAGGAAGCAGGAGTTCATTCTGGAGATTCTACGTGTGTCATTCCGCCTCAATCCTTATCTGAGAAAACTATTGAAACGATACGCGACTATGTGACGCGAATAGCGTTATCGCTGCAGGTTATAGGCTTGCTCAATATTCAGATGGCGTTGAAAGAGGATGTGGTTTATGTGCTGGAAGTGAATCCGCGGTCGAGTAGGACGATTCCGTATGTTGCAAAGGCAACGGGCTTACCGCTCGCCAAGCTCGCGGCAAAAGTGATGCTGGGGCATAAGTTGCGCGCTTTAGACATTAAAGAACGAGCAATTGAACATGTAGCAGTCAAGGAAGTAGTGCTACCGTTCGCGAAGTTCAAAGGTGTTGATATCATTCTGGGTCCAGAGATGAAGAGTACCGGCGAGGTGATGGGGATCGACGACACATTTGCCAAAGCTTTTTTCAAAGCAGAACTCGCCGCTGCTAATCCCTTACCGTCAGGAAGAACCGGCACGGTCTTTATCTCGGTCTGTGACGATGACAAGGCGGAAAGTGTGGCGGTAGCACGAACGTTGCAGGAAGCCGGCCTGTCGATTGTGGGCACACAGGGCACGGTTGATTATCTCAAACAGCAGGGTATTGCCGCGGAGAAATTGAAGAAGATTCAGCATGGTTCGCCAAACGTGGTAGAGCGGATGCATGCACAGGAGATAACACTCGTGATCAACACGCCGACGGATAAGCAATCCTACAAAGATGGTTACAAGATAAGGAGGAGTTGTATCGATCTTGGAGTCCCTTATATCACCACGATACAGGCGGCGAAGGCTGCAGCCACCGCGATTGTGGGAATGAACGAGAACGGCGGGACAATTGAAGTCAAATCAATCAATGATTATTTCGCGGAAGGAACAAAATGAAAGCACTTCTTGCACTTGAGGACGGAACGGTAGTAGAAGGCGAAGGATTCGGCGCAGCGGGAACCAGAGTGGGGGAACTCGTTTTTGCAACGCCGTTTACGGGCTACGAAGAGGCACTGACGGACCCCTCGTATAAAGGGCAGATATTGATGCTTACCTATCCGCTCATCGGGAACTATGGTGTGAGTGGCGCGAAATTCCAGTCGGACGGAATAAAGGTAGAGGGTTTTGCGATACGGGAGAAATGCGATTTCCCGTCGCACTATAAGAGCACACGAAGTATTGATGACTTTCTGAGGGACGACGGTGTGCCGGGTATCAGTGAAATAGATACGAGGATGTTAACACGAAAGACACGGCAATTCGGCACAATGAAGGCATGTTTGAGCGTAGGCGACAGGAGAGAGTCAGAAGAAGTGCTCGAACTCGCGCGTAAGCAGCCGGACATCTCAGAACTCGATTTGATCGAGCAGGTAACCTGTGAAAAGCCATACCGGATCGCAGGCACCGGAAGAAGGATCGCAGTACTTGATTTAGGTATCAAGCGGAATATATTGAATAACTTAGTCAAACGGAACTGGGACATTTTCGTATTTCCTGCAGACGCGCGTGAATCGGCAATCAAAGCGGTAGAACCTGATGCGTTGTTGCTCTCAAACGGGCCGGGTGACCCAAAGCGAGGCGAAAATGCAATGCATATTGTTAACGAATGCGTAGGAGATTTACCTGTCTTTGGCATTTGCCTCGGGCTGCAGATCGTGGCGCTTGCGCTGGGCTGCGACACGTATAAGCTGAAATTTGGGCATCGTGGTGCGAACCAGCCCGTAAAAGACTTCAAAAGTGGACGCGTGTACATAACCTCACAAAATCACGGATTCGCGGTTGATAAAGACTCGATGGATGGAACGGTAGATCTGACACAGATCAATGCGAATGACCACACGGTGGAAGGCTTCGAGAATCCCTATCTGGGAGTGAAATGTGTGCAATACCATCCGGAATCGAGTCCCGGACCGTGGGATACGGAGCAGATGTTCTTTGACGAGTTGGTGAAATACACAGAAAAAGGAGTTTAAATCAAAGATCGGGTGACTCGATAGAAAACCAGCAATGACGAAAATCGGGGTAATTGCAATCCAGGGCAATGTATCGGAACACGTTACTGCGTTAGAGAAAACGTTAGCAGAGCGCGGAGAGCGTGGTGAAGTGGTAACGATAAAGCATCGCGGAATTGTTGAATCGTGCGACGCGCTTGCGATACCGGGCGGCGAAAGCACCACAATAGGCCGGCTCATGCAGCGCGAGCGTATGTTCGAAGAGATTAAGACGGCTGTGGCGGAAAACGATATACCAATACTGGGCACCTGTGCCGGCTTAGTCCTCTTGGCGAAAGAAGGCGTTGAAGATTCCGTAAAGACCGGCCAGCCACTGCTCGGCTTGATGGACACCACAGTGAAGCGGAACGCGTTTGGCAGGCAGCGTGAGTCGTTTGAGGTATCGTTACCGATGAGCATATTTGACGAACCGTTTCCCGCGGTTTTCATCAGGGCTCCCGATATAACGCACGCAGCTGAAAACGTGGAGGTATTAGCCACGTTTGATGAGCATATCGTGGCCGCGCAGCAAGGAAAACTACTTGCACTTTCGTTTCATCCTGAACTCACTGAGGATCGGCGCATCCATCATTACTTCATTGACTTGGTATAATGAATGACACAACGTTTGGCTCCGGCAGGCGAATGCCGATAAATAACAATCAGATATAATGGAATGGAGGGGTAATCAAGATATGAAACTGGCAGCTCTGGTTTCGGGTGGTAAAGACAGCGTGTATGCTGCGTATCTTGCCGGTAAGAGTCATGAGATTCGCGTTATCGTCGCGATCAAATCGCTCAACCCAGAATCCTATATGTATCACGTTCCAAACATAGACCTTGTTAAGCTGCAGGCAGAGACGATGCGGATTCCGCTGATATTCAAGCAATCGCTGGGCAAGAAGGAGGAGGAACTCGAAGACCTGAAGGCTGCGTTAGCAGAGGCAAAAGCGCAGTACGGCATAGAAGGTGTGGTTTCCGGCGCGATCTACTCGAAATATCAGAAAGAGCGGGTCGATCGTATCTGCACCGAGCTTGGTTTGAAAAGTTTAGCGCCGCTCTGGAAGCGGAATCCGAAAGAGCTCTGGAATGAGCTGTTCGACGCGGGCTTCGAGGTGATCATCTCGGCGGTTGCGGTCTACGGCCTCACGGAGGACTGGCTCGGCCGCTACGTGGATAAAACTGCGTTCGAGACGCTCTGCGATTTGCACAGCACCTGCTACATATGCACCGCAGGGGAGGGAGGCGAGTTCGAGACACTCGTCGTTTACTGCCCCCTCTTTGAGAAACGGATCGTCGTGAAAAAATCGAGGACGGAATGGGATGACATAACGATGAGTGGACAGCTCGTCATAGAAGAAGCTGCGCTGCGTTAGTGGATAGGGCTGCATGACTTGACCCTCACTGTAGCGTAGCGTTGTAAAATCCTCTTTTTTGCCACTTTGAGACCCATCCCTCCCATCCGAGAATCTGCCCCGTTCCAGTTTCACTCAAAGCCAACAGTACAAAAGTTGATTAAAGATAAATCCTGAATCAGACTTTTAACTTTTCTTATAGACTTGTCAACTGGTCGTTTTCTTGTTTGCTGTTTGAGAGCTTGCACTTCGTTTTAAACCACTGCCCAAAAGCGGCTTTGCTCCAAAAGTCTAAAAATCCGCTGATTTATGAGCAAAATGAAAAAAAAGGAGTCTGTTCAATCGATTATTTATGCGAGGTAGGAAATAATAGAATAAATATAAAAAGCAATGTTGGCCTTAGAAAGGATTACGAAATAATGCGAACATCCGTCGAACTCGAAAAATGGGGCGAAGCTCAAGAATACACCATCCGCCTCGATAAGTCTGGAAAGGTCATCGACTTCCTAGACCCAGAAAAAAAGCGTGAAAACAAATCCGAAGAACGTATCCGGCAGCGGATGTCCCAAATCCTGCACTTTGAACTTGGCTACCCCAAGAACCTCATGGCCCACGAGCGGGTCATCCAAATTGGCCGTGAAAAGAAAAAAGCAGACATTCTCATCTACTCCACGCCCGATGCACGAGCCAGAAACGACCAAGGCCACTTGGTAATCATCGGCGAAACCAAGAGCCCTACAGATAAAGAACCAGAAGGACAGCTCGTCTCATACATTTCCGCGAGTTCGGCCTCCGGCGGATTCTGGACGAACGGAAATAAGATCCTTTTCTACAGGAAGGAGCCCAAAACTGGCGAAATCATCGATTGGCTTGGAATCCCAAAATTTGGACTTGCTTGGGACAGCATTGGAAAGTTCACCAAGAGCGACTTGATCGTACCGATTGACCTCAAGCTCGCATTCAGGCGATGTCACAACGCCATTTACCGGTCAGGCATCGACTCAGAGGATGTTGCCCTCGACATGGTGCGAGTAATCCTTTCGAAAATCGAAGACGAGTCCACCAGTGCCGAAGAGTGTCAGTTCCACATCACGCCCGAAGAATATCACGACGAGCAAGGCAGAGCCCGAGCTTGTGCCCGAGTGCGTGGTTTATTCGATGCCGTTAAATCTAGATTCCCTGATGTCTTTCAAAAGTCCGAAGAAATCACAGCATCCGACGACCAGCTCGCAATCGTGATCTCCTACTTGCAACCCTACGCTCTGCTCGATGCGCCTTACGACGTCATTGGCACAGCCTACGAGGTCTACGTTGCATCGCACCTAAAAGGAGAGCGCGGTCAGTATTTCACCAATCGGCTAGTGATCAACATGATGGTCCGCATGCTCGACCCCGATGATAAAGACGTTATTCTCGATCCAGCGTGTGGTTCAGGCGGCTTCCTAATCGCCGCACTCAATTACATCTTCGCAAAGATAGACGCCTCAAAGCGCAGCCAGTCCGCAAAAGACCTCCTTAAGCGTAACGTTTGCCACAACCTGTATGGCGTCGACACCACCCCAAAGCTGGTGAAAGTAGCTAAGTGTAATATGCTCCTTAGTAAGGACGGTCATACAGGCATCATCAGGGGCAACAGCCTCGCCAAGTTCGATAAACTTCCCCCTGACTTCCTAAAGCGTGTCGGTCCTTCGAAACCAACCATGATCCTCACCAATCCGCCATTCGGATCCGGCCCTGACATCCGCATTAAAGAACCGGTCATCCTTGGGAACTTCAAGACCGGTCGCACCTGGGAAGTAGACAAAAACAATAAAATCATTCTCCACGACAACCTGAACACTGGCCAGGGGGTCCCTCCAGAAATCCTCTTTGCCGAAAGATGCGTCGAGTTGGTCAAGCCGGGTGGAGTAATCGGTATCGTGATGGCGAAAGGTCAGCTCGACAATAGAGAAGCACTCTCCGCCCGTCGTTATCTCTTAGACGAATGCCAAATCCTTGCAGTCGTCAATCTTCAAGAAGACACATTCGAGCCGTTCGTTGGCTCAAAAGCATCTGTGATCTTCCTTCGAAAGAAGACGAAAAAACAGGGAGATGATTACCGCATCTTCATGGCAATCTCAAATAAGGTTGGCCAAACTAGTCGCGGGGAACCAATCTTCAAGCGCGACGCCGAGGGAAACCCTATCGTTCACAACAACTCATACGTGTTTGACGAAGACCTTTCAGAAATTGCCGAAGCGTATCATGCGTTCCTTAAAGGCGAGCTCAAAGAAAGCGAGTACTGCTTCTCAATTAGTTGCTCAGAAATAAATCCAGACACCCTCTCTCTGAACCCAGTCCAGTATCTGCCAGCGCACAATAAAGCCCTCCGCTACGTCCTCTCATTAGGAGATCGAGACGACTACGAGATCTCTCGCCTCGGAGACAGAGACATAGCGCGCGTCTTTAATGGTCCTAGGTTCAAACGTCCGTACGCCGACCTCGGAGTTACATCAGGCCCCACCATCCGTAAGTACTTCACCGGAACTGCGCTTACACAGCTTAACAGCGAGAACGTCAAATACCTCGACTCAAACAAGGCCAACAAGCAGACCAAAAAACACCTAGAAGCCTTGACCATATATCGCGGCTACATCCTAATCAGCGACTCCGGAACCCTCGGTCGCGTCACATACGCCCTCAAGCAGCATGATGGTCACGTCGCAACAAACAATCTCATCAGAGTTGTTATCGACGACGAAAATCTTCGCGGCTACGTCTATCAGTTCCTAAAAAGTCCTATCGGCCAACATCTCATGCTCAAGAATGCCTACGGCACTAACCAAGAACACTTAGAACCCGACGTCATTGCCGACATTCTAATCCCCATTCCAAAAGACCGTGAACGTGTCGAAGTAATCGGACAAAGAGTCCTTAAGTCCATAAAAGAGCTCGAGGAATCTATTGAGAACGCGCAAGAAGCTCAGAAGCTTTTGGACAACCTCGTTTCCATGGTGGACAGCTAAAAAGGCGCTGCACCAGACAGCAATTCCGCTGCGCTCCATTGCCACCGGTGAGCTTTTTCGTTACACAAAACAACTGAGACTTTAGGAGCAAAGCCGTTAAAACATAGATTAGTTGAGGAGCTCCCTCCGATTTTGAGCTTCTTTTGAGAAGCGACTGCTTGAGCGCTCACCCCTCTAGCCTTTCCCCGTTTTTACTGATCTTCACACGTTTTATGAACAATTCTCAAATAGCTTAAAGTGGCTACCGACCTCAGAATCCTGCAGTGAGTGAGTAGAAGATGGCGGAGGAAGTAACGACGAATGGTAATGTAGTGGTATCATGGACCGGTGGCAAAGACGGGTGTTTCGCATGCTATAACGCACTGTTAGACGGTTTTAACGTCACGCATCTCTTGAGTTTCAAAGATGCGAAGAGCAGAAGATCCCATGAAATCAAACCCGAATTGCTCGCCGCACAGTCAGAGTCGATGGGCATCCCGATCATTCACCGTGATTTTGTCTCGTACGAAGAGGAATTCAAAAAGCAGGTACGCGCGTTGAACCAGAACGGTGCGGGGATAGAAGGCGCGGTATTCGGGCATATCGGCATGCACGAGCACTTGGTGCAGCGGATCTGCAGCGAGTTGGCGATCGAGGAGATCATGCCGCTCTGGAACCTCGATTCCGAGCAGATCGTAACGGACCTTATCGATGCTGGATTCGAGTCGGTTGTGGTCAGTACGAAGGCGAATGTAATGGGTAGCGACTGGCTTGGGCGGACGATAGACAAGGAATTTGTAGCCGATTTGCGTGAGTTTAACAGCGCGATTGATCCCTGTGGCGAATTTGGCGAGTTCCATTCGCTTGTTGTTGACGGCCCGCTGTTCAAGAACCGGATAGAAATAGGTAAGAGCGAACCGAGATTGGAGGACGGCTACTGGCGCCTGGATATTTTAGACTTCTCCGTTGAGGAAAAGGAATAGGCGGTGAAGACGACCGACAGGCCGACTATCAAACCACTGCACTCTTTGAGAGCTCCCTTCCTTATTCCTTCGGTGAATCGGGCAAGACCTTCAACCTCAGTTTTGCGAAATCTTCTTTTATCGCTACGTGGAAACCCATCCCCTTGAAGGTCTCTTCAAGGAGCATTTTTAAGAATTTCTTGAGCATGTCAGAGCCCAGAATCAGTGTGTAGTCATTTTCTGACACGTGGTTTACGGTAAAGTAATTGCACGCTTCGAGTCGTCTGAGCACATCCTCTATGCTGTACCCTTGTTGCCCAAACTGCTCTGCATGCGCTTTGTATATGGGCTTATTCAATTCCCAGAACTTCTCTTTCTCGGGATGCGATTCAATAAACTTCAGGAAGAGCATCCAGTGATCGATATCGACGATAATATGTTCCCCAATGCGAAGCATCTCCGTATGAGTGTACATCTTGTTATCTTCAACGGACTCGATTAACGCTCTGTATTTGCTATAGAATTTCAACGCTTCGCGTATGAGTTCGCTTTGTGAGATCTTCAACTCATCCCTCATCTTTTTCAGCATACCGGACGTGTCTTCATCCAGAGCCACGGTGATCCTGTCAGGTTTTTTCATCTTATAATAACTACTTTTGTCATAGCATACATCTCTTTTTGAGAACTTTTCTGAGAACTTCATATCTCTTCTGAAAACTTCTTAATTCCGCTTAAAAGTTCTCAAATAGTCGTTTAAAGCCACTTCTCCAAAGTAACAAGTGAGAGAGAACATGAATGTCGAAAGATGGGGGGGCTATTTGTAGCTTATGGGAGATATACGGAACTTCCCGGTATGCGCCTATTGTGGTGCCTGTGCTGCGTTCATTCCTGATTTTGAGAAGTACCGTGAAGAAGAGGTAGTGTTTGAGAAAGGTTGCGGTGGGGGAATGTCCAAAGGGTTCTGTTTCAGTTTCTGTCCTCGCTCGTTCGCTGCCTGCCGTTTGTGTGAGGAGGAATGTCCACGGTTAGAATATGGTGTTTGCGATTTTAGCCCGTGTGCGTCCTCGCCTGAGGGGCGGATCCTCGGTTACTACAAGGAAATCCAGGGCATACGAGCGACGGACGCACAGATACGCGGTGAAGTAAAAGATGGCGGCGTGGTAACTGCGCTCCTCTACGAGGCATTGAGAACCGGCTTTATCGATGCTGCAGTGGTTGCTATAAGAACGGACGATTGGAAAGCCGTACCGTTCGTCGCCACCACACCTGAAGAGGTGTTGCTCGGTCGCGGACCTAAATATACCGCATGCCCCTCGGTAAAAGGCCTCTGGGAGGCGATCGACCGCGGCTACGAAAAAATCGCACTGGTTGGAACAGGCTGCAATATCGAGGCGGTGCGACGGTTGCAGGCGTTACGTGATCCTGCTTTGGAACTCCACCGGGTGAAACTCTTGATTGGGTTATTTAGCACCGAGGCCTTCTGGCATCGTGATCTGGTCAGGTATCTCTCGAAAAATGAGAATATCGACATCAAAACAGTTGAGCGATTCTGTGTCTCGAATGGGACGTTTATCGTGGTTACAAGGGATAAAGAAGTACCCATTCCGCTCAAAGCGCTCGAACCCTGTATACGCGATACGTGCAAGATCTGCGAAGATGCGTCAGCACAACTCGCGGATATCTCTGCAGGCTCCGTGGGGTCACCAGACGGATGGACAACGTTGATTACTCGTACGGAAATAGGAGACGGACTTGTCAGGGCTGCTGAGTCCACGGGGATGATAGAAACGATGACGCTCGATTCCGACGCGATAAATGAGATTGAATGTTTCGCACTCAAGAAGAAGAACAGGAATTATGGCAGGATACGGGAGCAGATGGAGATTTGTTCTGCATGTTTGACAAATCCGGTCCCGTTTACGCTGCAACGCTAGGAGGAAGAAAGAAGTAAAAATGCCTGATATATATGCGAATGCACGATCTACCACGGGAACATCCGTGAGAAGGAGAGATGTGAACACACTGAGTGGTATGTGTCCAATCTGTGTGAAGGAGTGTACAGTGCTCTGCGAGATAGGGAAGTCAGCGTTCAGAGGTCGCGAGGTATTGTATCCAGAGCCAGAGCAATTCGGCTGGAGTACCGCAGCGTCGAACAAGGATTATCGACTCGATTGGTCAGACTTTAATATCCTTTCGAGGCTGCGTGGCGCCGAAGGGATAGAACCAGATTCTGATAAAGCGCTGTTCCACAACGTGAACATCGAGTCGTCGATAGGCGGGATTCCGCTGAAACTGCCCCTGGCAAGTGGTGCTTTCGGCTCCACTGACGTAGGAAAGAACAACTGGGATGCACTCGCCATTGGCGCTGCGCTCGCCGGTATCATCGTCATCATCGGGGAGAACGTTTGCGGCGTTGACCACAATGCAGTATTCTCCAATGGCAAAGTGACGAAATCGCCGGAGCTGGAACGGCGTGTCAAGCGGTTCAGGGAATACTGGGACGGCAAATACGGGGATATCGCAGTGCAGACGAACGTTGAGGATCAGCGGTTCGGCGTGGACGAATACGCGGTATCGAAGCTTGACGTGAACATCATAGAACGAAAATGGGGTCAGGGCGCCAAGGCGATAGGTGGTGAAATCCGTGTATCCTCTCTGGAGCGCGCGTTGGAGCTGAAGAGGCGGGGATATTACGTGATGCCCGATCCCGAAGATGCCATAGTCCAGGAAGCGTTTAACGACGGGCTCTTCAAGACCTTCGAGCGGCACAGCCGGGTAGGATTTCCCAATGAGGGAAATTTCATAGGCGATGTCGAATGGCTCCGCGAGATTGGCACGAAACACGTATCGATAAAGACCGGTGCGTATCGCCCTGTTGACGTTGCGTGGACGATGCGCGTGGCTTCAGATGCAAAGGTAGATTACATCACGTTTGATGGTGCTGGCGGTGGAACCGGGATGAGTCCCGTGCCGATGATGAACGAGATGAGCACGCCGACGGTTTATTTAGAGGCACAGGTACTGCAGTGTGCACGGATATTGGAGCAAGCAGGAAGATACGTTCCGGACATCAGCATTGCTGGTGGGTTCGTGAACGAGACGCAGATGTTCAAGGCGATTGCATTGAGCAATTTCGACGGGAATAAGCCGTTCGTGAAATCGATCACCATTGCACGATCGCCGCTGACGGCAGCGATGAAAGCGCTTTATTTCTCTGAACTCGCTCAAAGGGGTAGATTACCGAGGGATTTCGCTAATAAATACGGCAACAGTCCCGATAAGTTCTTCATTGCCGCAGATACACTCAAAGAGGATTACGGCGATAAAGTGGGCAAGGAGATACCTTGGGCTGCGGTTGGCGTTTACACGTACCTCTACGAGCGGTTAGGCTTGGGATTAAAGCAGATGATGGCCGGAACGCGCAAATTCAAACTGGACCTCATAGACCGCAGTGATCTCGCTGCGCTCAGTAAGCTTGCGTCCGAAGTTACCGATATACCCATGGCGCACGAGATAGAGCAAGACTTGTTGGAGGGTATTCTGCTTAGTTAAAAAGACTAGGAGGTGAAAAGACAAAAAATGTTCTACCCTGAAAAATTTATAGAAGAGCAATTACCGCGAATACGTGGCATGATTGGTGAGGGAAAAGCAGTCATACCGGTTTCAGGTGGGGTTGGTTCCACCGTTTCTGCAGTTCTCACTCATCGTGCAGTAAACGACCAAGCAATAATTGTATTAATTGACGATGGCATGCGAGTGGGCGAAGCGGGGAATATGATGAACTTCTATGCACTGCGAAATATGAATACAAAGCTTGTGGATGCAGCGCATGAGTTTTCTGGTGCGTTAAACGGAGTTGACGAGCCTACGGAGCAGAGAAAAACATATCGGGACACCTATTACGCCGTCCTTGAACGAATACTTCGAGAGGAGAAGGCGCAGTATTTGGTACAGGGAACAACAGCAACAAACATCATAAAAACAGAGGAAGGCGTTGAGCTTCATGACGATGTGTTGGAGCAGGTAGGGATACGGGTCATTGATTCACGGAAAAACGGAGTGACAGTGATTGAGCCATTGAAGAAACTTAACAGGCATGAGGTGTTGAAAGTTGCTCAGCATTTGGAATTGCCTCCCGAACTTTCAGTGCGCAAACCGTTTCCTGACGTTCTAAACGTAATCAGAGAATCCCTGGTGAAGTAAGTAACGTCTCAAGTGGTGAGCGAGAAAGCGTAGTAAACAAGACTGGAGAAGTGGAAATCAGAGAACTATCAGTGTTTTCAGAGATGGGAGAAGAACCGTAAAAACAATAAAAGAGGATTTGGTAGTGTGTCACCCTACCACTCCTCAAAACCGTCCTTGCCCGTGATTACGCTCTGATATGCCGCTCGAATAGATTATTCTACACCCAGCCGCGCAATCGCATCGCCTCAACGACACGGTCAACAGCAACCACATAAGCAGCCTGACGCATGTTTATCCCGTAGATCTTAGAGGCATCTAATACCGAGCGATACGCAGCGGTCATTTTCGTCTCCAGCTGTCCGTAAACCTCGTCAAAGCCCCAGCAGTACATGTAAATGTTCTGCACCATCTCGAAGTAGGAGACCGTTACACCACCCGCATTACAGAGGAAATCGGGTATCACGTGCACACCATTGTCGTACAGGATAGCATCTGCCTCTGGTGTCGTCGGGCCGTTCGCCAACTCCGCAAGAATCTTCGCCTTGACGTTAGCCGCGTTGTCCTTGGTAATAGCATTCTCTAAGGCTGCTGCGATGAGTATATCAACATCAAGCTCCAGCAGCTCTTCGTTGGAGATCAGCTCCACCTCAGGTGTACTGACGACTGACCTGGTCTTCGTCTTGTAGTTACAGACGCTCTCGAGCGGCAGCCCGTTCTTATTATATACGCCGCCTTTCGAGTCACTAACTGCAACGACCTTAGCATCGAAGAGTTCCTTACATAAAAACGCCGCATTGCAGCCTGCGTTCCCATAACCCTGTATTGCAACGGTAGCGTTCTTCAAGTCTATACCAAGCGCTTTTGCCGCTTCTCGGATCGTGTACATACCGCCTCGAGCAGTTGCATCCTCACGACCACACGAGCCACCAATGCAGACTGGCTTACCGGTAATACAGCCAAACGTGTTCTTCCCGGCTATTTTCGAGTACTCGTCCATCATCCACGCCATTATCTGTGGGGTAGTATACACATCAGGTGCGGGAATATCCCTGTCCGGCCCGATGAACTGCCAGACATGGTCGATATAAGCACGGCTTAACCGTTCCAATTCGGTTTCAGAAAGCTCTTTGGGGTTACAGATCACCCCGCCTTTCCCACCACCGAGTGGCAAACCAAGAAGCGCGCATTTCCAGGTCATCCACGCTGCGAGCGCGCGTACGGTATCAATCGTTTCATCAGGATGGAATCGAATGCCGCCTTTCGTCGGTCCTAACGCATCGTTATACTGGACTCTAAAGCCTTGAAAAACACGGGTTGAGCCGTCATCCATGCGAATGGGAATTGAGACCCAGAGTTCGCGCATGGGATGCCGGAGTATCTCGTGTACGCTAGGATCCAGTTTGAGTATCTTTGCGCAATCATCCAATTGCTCCTGTGCTATCTCAAAGGGGTTTCCGTTCGTCATTTCTTTTACCTACTTTTTATGGTAACTAACAAGTTTACGCCTTAAAAATGTTTATCGCATGTACACCGTTTCGATTGGGTGAAGGTCTTACGGATTTCTAAAGGTCTGTTCAAAACCGCTCAAATGCATTTCTATAACTAAAATGGGGTTATTTAAGAAATAGACGACACTCAACGGGTAAACAGATAAAGGACAAAATTTTCTCGCCATAGCTTCTACCTTTTGCACGAGACAGCCTCGTTTCACCGTTTCGAGGCGTTTCAAAAATCTGGAAAAAATCAATGGTTTTTATATTCTGTAATGTCGATAGGAGACATAGATGGTGCTGCCGCATCTGTAACTTTGCCGCATACGGGGGTTAAATAAAAATGGTTTCTGATAAGCGTGTGGACGAGATTATAGCTAAATACGAAGGAGAAGAAGGGTTTTTAATTCAACTGCTGTTAGATATACAACACGAGTTCAATTGGATCCCAAAGGAAGCTATCGAACGGATAAGTGCGAGGCGTCAGATTCCTTTAAGCCGTATCTATCGTATAGTCAGTTTTTATAAAGTACTGAGCTTGAAGCCAACAGGTCGCCATGTGATTCAAGTGTGTTTAGGCACGGCCTGTCACGTACGCGGAGGCCCACGGATTTTAGCAGAGGTGGAGAACGTGCTGGGGATTGAGGCTGGTGCGACCACCGACGACATGAAATTCACCGTTAATCGGGTTAATTGTATCGGCTGTTGCGCCTTAGGACCGGTAATGGTGGTTGATAACGATTATCACGGTAAATTGACTCCTGCAGAAGTGAAGCATATTTTAGCACGCTACGAGTAAGTAAAGGAGAGAAAAAAGAGAGGAGAAGTAATGGCACGACTAAATTCGCCTGCTGAGCTGGAACGATTGCGAGAAGAGATCGTAGCAAAGAGAGACCATGAAAAGCCGTGTATTGCGATCTGTGCGGGAACTGGCTGTATCGCTCTCGGCTGCTATAACGTTATCGCAGCATTCAAGAAAGAACTCAAGGAACAGGGCTTAGAAGATAAAGTGGATATTAGAGAAACCGGCTGTCCGGGTTTCTGCGAAAAGGGCACCATCGTGGTCATTTACCCTGAGGAGATCTGCTATCTTCAGGTTCAGCCGGGGGATGTGCCTGAGATTATTGCCAAAACCCTAAAGGAGAAGCAGATAATCGATCGTTTGGTTTATACTGATCCCCAAACCGGTGAAAAAGCAATCCATGAATCTGACATCCCCTTTTACAAATATCAAAAACGCCTCATCATTGGCAATAATATCAAGATAGATCCACAAAAGATCGAGGATTATCTTGCCATTGGCGGGTATCGTGCACTGAGCAAGGTTCTGGTTGAGTTTACGCCCGAGCAGGTAATTGAAGAAGTGAAGCGGTCGCAGTTACGAGGGCGAGGCGGTGCGGGCTTTTCTACCGGCAGGAAATGGGAATCTACACGAAACGCCCCCGGAGAGCCGAAATATGTTATTGTTAACTGTGACGAGGGCGATCCAGGCGCGTTTATGGATAGAGCACTTATGGAAGGTAATCCCCACAGCGTCCTCGAAGGCTTGGCCATTGGCGCGTATGCTATTGGTGCTGACGAGGGCTTCATCTATGTCCGCCAAGAATACCCCTTAGCGGTGAAGAATGCAACGCTTGCGATCAAGCAGGCAGAGGATTATGGACTCCTCGGTGAAAATATTCTTGGCTCAGGCTTTGACTTTAAGGTCACCGTGCATAGAGGCGCGGGAGCGTTCGTATCAGGTGAGTCAAGTGCATTAATGAACGCAATAGAAGGGAAAGTGGGAGAGCCACGGCCCAAGTATGTTCATACCTCAGACAGCGGCGTGTGGGAGAAACCAAGCAATCTCAACAATGTAGAGACCTGGGCTAATGTACCTCTTATTATTACTAATGGTGCTGATTGGTTCGCTTCTATTGGTACTGCGGGCAGTAAAGGGACAAAGATATTCTCACTGGTAGGTAAAGTGAACAATACCGGTTTAGTGGAAGTTCCTATGGGCACCACCCTCAGGGACATTATTTACAAGATAGGCGGGGGGATCCCGGGGGATAAGAAGTTCAAGGCGGTGCAAACCGGCGGACCTTCCGGAGGCTGTATTCCCGAACAGTATCTCGATGCTCCGGTGGATTTCGATGAACTGAAGAAACTCGGCTCGATGATGGGTTCCGGCGGGATGATTGTTATGGACGAGGACACCTGCATGGTGGATTTAGCCCGGTACTTTGTGGATTTCCTCTGCGACGAATCCTGCGGTAAATGCGTTCCCTGCCGGGAGGGTTTAAAGCACCTGCGGGAGATACTGAGTCGCATCATCGAAGGCAAGGGTAAGGAGGAAGATTTAGAGCTGCTTGAGGAAATAGGAAGGGTAATGAAGGACGCTGCTCTGTGCGCCCTCGGCACCACGGCAGCTAATCCGGTATTAACGACTGTCCGGTATTTTAAAGATGAATATGACGCGCACATCGTAGAAAAACGCTGCCCTGCACTCTCTTGTAAGGACCTCATTGCGTATTACATTGACCCGAGCAAATGTAAGGCATGCCTGCGTTGTCTTAAGGCGTGCCCGGTTGATGCGGTCATCGGTGGCAAAAAGCTGATACACGTCATTGATCAATCGAAATGCACGAAATGCGGGACGTGTCTTGATGTCTGTCCGCCGAAATTCGGTGCGGTGAAGAAGCTTTCAGGCGAACCAGTACCCCCACCACTTCTCGAAGCGGAACGGAAGCTGTCACCCGCAAACACGAAAGGAGGCGAGGTTGAATGAGCCCCGTTAGTTTTGAGATAGACGGCAAAAAAGTCACGGCTGACGAGGGCACAACAATCTTAGAAGCAGCGAAAGAGATCGGTATTACTATTCCCACGCTCTGCTATCACCCCCTGGTAGAACCTTTTGGTGCATGTCGGCTCTGCTCGGTGAAAATAACGAAACGAGGGCGAAGCAAAATCGTCACTTCCTGTAACTACCCGGTTGAAGCGGGGCTAATAGTGGAAACCAAATCTCCCGAGATTATTGCTATTCGAAAAATGCTCATCGAATTCTTGCTTGCTCGGTGTCCATCCGTTACAATTTTACAGGATCTTGCTGAGGAGTACGGTGTGGGAGAGCCGCGATTCCCCAAAGAAGACGAAACCTGTATCCTGTGTGGCTTGTGCACGCGGATTTGTGACGAGTGCGTGGGTGTGAGCGCGATTAATTTCGTTGAGCGCGGGGTCGACCGTAAAATAGAGGGACCACTTGAAGAACCGTTGGGTGTGAACTTATCAGACGTGTGTATCGGCTGTGGCGCCTGCGCGTACGTGTGTCCGACCGGAACAATCAAGCTCGAGGATGTGTACGCGAAAATAAGGGGTATCTTCCCCTATGCCGAGGTTGAAGAGCGAACGTTCGGCAGGCACCGAACAGATGACGAGATCTTGGGCATTTACAAAAACCGGTATGCCGTACGATCGACGCACGAAGATGTATTGGGGAAGGCACAGGATGGCGGAGCGGTTACTGCATTGCTCGGGTATGCACTCGATGAAGGTATGCTCGATTGCGCAGTTATTACGGTTGCGGACTCCGACTGGAAGCCAAGCACCAAAGTTGCACGGAGTTCGGCGGAGTTAAAGGAAGGTGCCGGTACAAAATATACGCATTATCCCAGTGGCATAGGGCTCGTCGAAGCTGCTACTGCAGGTTGTGACCGTATCGGATTTGTCGGAACGCCCTGCCAGATTGGTGGAATACGAAAAGTGATAACCTCTGATCAACCGTACAGCATAGCTAAAGCTAAGATACAACTGCTCATGGGGTTGTTTTGTATGGAAACGTTTAAGCAAGAGCTGATGACGTATTTACAGGAGAAGGTTATCCCCTTAGAGGACATCAGGAAGTTAGATATAAAAGGAAAGGAATTCCGCGTCTATGACCAGGAAGGGAACCTCCATGTCGTTCCATTCGCTGACGTCGAGGGCTATGGCAATACCGGCTGTTTTGCATGCACTGATTATACTGCGGAACTGGCGGATATCTCGGTGGGCTCGGTTGGCTCGGAACCAGGGTGGTCTACGGTGTTGACCCGAACAGATAAAGGAGAAGAGCTGCTTAAGGGCGCACAGGCAAAAGGGTACATAGAAGTTACCGAGAACGTCGATCTCAAGGAGATACAGCGGTTGACGAAGTTTAAAAGGAAGCGGGCTGCCAATAATACCGTTTGATGCCCAACTCGCATCGCGTCAAGAAGTGCATAGTGATAAAATGAGTACCACTTATCTCCTCGTTATGCTTATATTTACACGCAATGGTGAAAATGTCTGAAGAGATACGAGTAGAAAAGCCGAGTGCTGAGTTGTATAAGGGGAAACGAAAAGTCTATTGCATTTCGCTGTTGTATTCAGAACACGAAGCGCCAACTGAGTATTTGGAACTGATCGACGAATATTGGACTCAAGTTGAAGACCAGGTGCAAAAGATGGAGAAGGCTGGAAGGGTTAGTAAAATATATCATGAAGCAATTTACTCCGCTGGGAATGAGGGGCTGAAAGAGCTCGAAAAGTTGAATGAAAAGAGTTACACATGGGTAAAGTGGAAGTGTGAAGAAGGCGCTGCATTAGAATCACTC
>CAYUEX010000011.1:21798-23345 GCA_964443855.1 uncultured Halobacteria archaeon
ACAGGGATTTATTCTTTGAATTCGTGGATTGGAAACGATGTATGATGCTGCCTTTTACGAGCCAAAACGTCATGAATAACGTTTTCGAATTTTATACAGCGGCAAGCTCGAAACGATACGAATATCTCGCGCAACGAATCGATGAAACACTGGAGGAAGACGAGGCAGGTCTGTTGATTATGAACGATGAGGATCGAAGCACTATCTCCTTTCCCCAAGATATAGAAATTTTCATCGTGCATCCGCCCGCTTTAACCGACATTCAACGGTGGATTCGCGAGCGGTTACGAAGGGAAGAGGAAGGATAACGTAGTTACGAGGAAGAAAGCGGGCTGCCAATTATACAACGTGATACGTCCTCGTTACGTCCCGCACGGGGTTTTTTAAAAGGCTATGTTTTCACCACCCTTCTCACCGCCTCTTTCATAGCTGTTTCTTCTCGGTGAGAGCTTCATACACATCATCTCCGTGCTTACTTCATCACAACCTGTTACGGCTATCTTTGTTAGGTTTTTATAATACCGAAGCACTCTATCTTATGGATTTGATTCAGGAGGTGTGGAAGAATGAAGTGTACAGCTGAGATGTTCAGCGAGGACGAAGAAGAACTGCTGCGTTTATTAAAGAAGCGAGGAGCTGGAAGCGAGCACATGGGTTTTGAAGAGGAGTGGAGAGTAGAACGAGAAGAAGACGGATACGACTTTTGAGAACTAGAAACGTGGGAATCCTCCTACTAGGATAGAATTGTAACGTAACCGCAGGATCTGAACATGTGCTTCATGGCTATCGGTTCATATCCTTTACTTTTTCTGCCATTTTTTACCTTTTTTATCAGTTGTAGTATGGTGAGGCTACTCTGCTCACTGGTTCTTCGAAATTCGCCAAGGGTACTTGCCTTGCCGAAACGCGATTCGCCTAATTCCTTTGTGATAGGTATGGTTAGTTATTATGCTCATCTTAAACGGCATTTACTGGATGGTACTATGACAAGGTACTTATATCATTCGGTGCTCAAGTTATTATGCAGCCATTCCTTGGATTGGATTGAATGTGCAGCAGCAACGCAAAGAAAGGAGAAAAGAAGAAATGACACAGGCGAAAAATGGGGATACTGTTAAAGTTCACTACACGGGCAAATTGGATGATGGCACGATATTTGATTCCTCCATCGATCGTGAACCGCTGGAATTTACCTTGGGCGCGAGTCAGGTAATTCCGGGCTTTGAACAAGCAGTCGTCGGACTGGATTTGAACGAGTCGAAAACCGTTAAAATCCACGCCGAGAAAGCCTATGGGCCGTATCGTGAGGAACTGGTAGCGGTGGTAGATCGGAACCAACTTCCGACAGACTTGAAACCCGAGGTGGGGCAGCAGTTACAAGGCCGTCAACCTGATGGTCAAACCGTCACCGTCATGGTGACCGATATCTCAGAATCAAACGTGACGTTAGACGGTAATATCCCTTTGGCCGGGAAAGACCTCACGTTCGATATCCAGCTCGTAGAGATCTGTTGAGTGGTTTTGTTTCGTGTACAACATAACTGTAA
>CAYUEX010000011.1:23445-25759 GCA_964443855.1 uncultured Halobacteria archaeon
AAGTTAGCCCACACCTTGGAAGAGAAAGTAATATATAGGTGTAAAAGAAATTTATGCGACTGATGGTACAAGAATTTAGTTTTGTCCATACTGCGGATCTGCATTTAGATAGTCCTTTTAAAGGAATTTCTGAGATAAGTAGTGAGGTAAGTGCGGAATTAACTAATGCAACCTTTAATGCGTTCGATAAAATAATCGATCTTTGTATTGAAAAACAGGTAGATTTTCTTTTAATCGCCGGAGATGTTTATGACGGGGCAGACCGAAGCCTACGTGCCCAACTTCGCTTTCAAGAGGGTTTAAAAAGATTGTCTGAAGCAGGAATAGATGCATTCATTGCCCATGGAAACCATGATCCAATGGCTGGATGGTCAGCAAATTTAGACTGGCCAGAAAAGGTACATATCTTCTGCGGAAAATCGGTAGATAAAGTTTCGTTTGAAAAATACGGTGAAGAAATAGCTCAGATTTATGGTATTAGTTATCCTAAGCGAGATATTACAACGAATCTAGCTCTTCAATTTCCTGAAAAAACTACAAATACCCCATTCACTATAGGTATGTTGCATTGCAACGTTGGCTCCGATACGGGACACGAGCCTTATGCGCCTTGTACATTGCAGGACTTAATTGCGAAAGATTATGATTATTGGGCTCTTGGTCATATCCATAAAAAGACAATTCTCAATGAGGAGAAGCCTCTAATAATTTATCCTGGCAATCCTCAAGGTCTTAACCCCAAAGAGACAGGCGGTAGAGGATGCTTCTTTGTCAAAGTTAACGAAAAAGGAGAACCCTCTCCAGAATTTGTTGAGGTAGATACTATAAGATGGTTTGTTCAGGATCTTTCAATAGATTCGCTTTACACAGAGCAGGAACTGGTTACAGGAGTATACAATAACATCGAAAAAATCCGTGAAGAGGCGGATGGGCGCTCATCAGTCTGCAGAATCATTCTTAGTGGTAGAGGCCCATTGCATTCGGTTGTAACTCAAAAAGGTGTCTTGGACGACCTTGTCAAAGAACTAAGGGAGACGGAAGAAGGAGAAAAACGATTCGTCTGGCTCGACAGCATAGTGGATAATACCTATCCTGAAATTGATCGAGAATCACTGTTAGAACATGAGGACTTTATCAGTGATTTGGTCAATCTGTTTGAAGAAATCTCGCAAACCCCCGAGAGGAGAGCAGACCTTAGAGAGTCCATCGATCCCTTGTTTGCTTCCAATATTGGGAGAAAAATTCTGGAATCTCCTGATGATGAACAACTTATTGATTTAATGAAAAAGGCGGAAACACTCTGTCTTGATATACTTGTGAGGAGTGAATCGCCATGAAATTTGATGAAATTTATATTGACGGATTTGGAACCTTTCACGATTATCACATAAAGAATTTAACCCCTGGGCTCACCATTTTTGTTGGACCAAATGAAGCTGGAAAATCAACAATTCTATCCTTTCAAAAGCGAATTTTATTCGGTTTTCCAGACAGACGCAGCAAATTAAATCTTTATCCTCCACTTGAAGGAGGTAATCATGGCGGAAGAATAATCGCATCATCGAGCGATAACGCGAGATATATAATAGAACGATATGCCAGTGCTAATGACGCAAAGGTAATTTTACCAGATGGTTCAACAACTGGGGATACAGAACTTTCTAAAATCATCGGACATGCAAACAAAGATATTTTTGAGAACATTTACGCTTTTGGTCTATCTGAGCTGCAAGACTTTGAAACTTTAAACAACGAGGCTGTTAAAGGACGTCTTTATAGTGCAGGAACAGGAATTGGTGCTGTTTCCCTTTCGAAAGTCCAAACTAGTTTAGAAAAAGACGCAAGTGCTCTTTTCAGGCCAACTGGTAAGAAAAAAGAGATTAATGTTTTATTTAATGAATTAAAAAGAATAGACTCAAAACTTCGCGAAATAGAAAAAGACGCCCAAAATTTTGACCATTTACACAAAGAGCTGGAAGAACAGACTAATGAGATCGAAGAGCTTGAACAAAATCCACATCAACTAAGAACAAAACTAGACCATATTAAAAACTTGATTAGTGTTTGGGATGACTGGAGAAAAATACAAAATGACACTGAACGTTTAAAAGAAATTCCAGAAATAGAAAGATTCCCCAAAAATGGTGTGAGTCTTCTGGGCGGATATCTGGAAAAACTGGATGATTTGAGTGATATTATTTCTAAAAATGATAAAAAAATCGGAAAAAACAAAAATCAGAAGTCCATACTGAAAATAGATGAAAATCTGCTCAAAAATAGGGATAATATACTTGAACTTCAAAAAGGTCAGGAC
>CAYUEX010000012.1:0-23524 GCA_964443855.1 uncultured Halobacteria archaeon
ACATAGTGATGGGAAATATAAAGTAAGAGAAGGAAATCGTCGAATTGCCGCTTTAAAGATTATTTTTAGATATGTGGGAGATATATACATCGACGATTCATATGATCAAAGGATAAATGCAATAAGCAACGAGTGGAAACATGAAAATAAACAGGTCCCTTGTACGATCTATGAACAAACAGAATCTAAGATAGTGGATAAAATTGTCTCGCGTATTCATGCAAAGGGCGAAAAAGCAGGAAGACTAAAGTGGAACGCCCTCGCGACGGCAAGGTATAATCGAGACGAAAATGGTAAATCAGAACCGGGTTTAGACCTGCTTGAAAAATACCTAGATAATGGTAAAAATTTTACACCGACTCAGGCAGAACGCTGGAGTGGTGATTACAAACTAACAGTTTTGAACGAAGCAATTCAGAAGGTTAGTGATCCTTTAGGATATAGCTCATCAAAAGATTTATCGCGGAGTTATCCTAAGAAAAATAAAAGAGCACTTGACAAAATATTATATGACATAGGTGTAGGAGAGAAAGGATTTAAAGATATTAGGGACAAGGAAAGCTTCTTCGGCACTGAATATGGAATAAATCAACCTGTCGCTACAGTTCCATCTTCTGGAAGTACCCCAGCTCCTGGTTCTTCTCCTGCTGGTGGAAGCGGTACTCCTGGAAGTACGACTTCTTCAAAACCGGTAGCAACAGCCTCGAACGATCCAAAATCAGTTTTTAAGAAATTAAGGGCATTTAAGCCAAGAGGGGAAAAAAGAGAAAAGCTCGTTACTCTATTAGGTGAAATAAAAAAATTAAAACTCGATAAGCACCCTCATTCCTTTTGCTGCCTTCTTCGAAGCATGTTTGAAATTTCTGCAAAAGCTTATTGTGCAGACTATGAGTCTTCGGGAGGGCCAAGTTATCTTAAGAAAGATGGAACAAATAAATCTCTGGCCGTTATTTTAAAAGAAATACAAGGACATATAACTAAAAATAATACGGATAAAGAGAAAGTGAAGGAGCTTCATGGCGCAATAACTGAACTAGCAAAACCTGAAGGATTACTGTCTGTAACCTCATTGAACCAACTGGTTCATAATCCATCGTTTTCGATTCAACCCAATGATATAAGCATATTATTTGGTAACATCTTCCCTTTGCTCGAAGAGATGAATAAATAGCTGGGTGCAAATATGGGCAAGTATAAAACACCACTGCGATATCCTGGCGGCAAACAAAAGATTGCCCCATTTATTATTGAAATTTTAGAAGAGAATGATCTCGTGGGTGGACAATATGTCGAACCATATGCTGGGGGAGCAGGTGTCGCAATAGAATTACTCTTAAGAGATATGGTATCTCATATTCATCTTAATGATTTGTGTCCCGCCGTTTTTTCATTTTGGTACTCAATACTAAATGAAACTGAAGAATTTTGTCGTAGAATTTCAAGAGTACCACTAAATATAGATGAGTGGAAAAAGCAAAGGGAGATTCTTAATTCAAAAAATTCCAATCGTTTAGACTTAGGTTTTGCCATGTTTTATCTAAATAGATGTAATCGTTCTGGAATTCTTTCTGGCGGAGTTATTGGAGGACTTAATCAAAATGGAAAATGGAAGATGGATGCACGGTTTCCAAGAAATGAACTTATCAGAAGAATCGAAGCAATTGCCAAAAAGAGACGGTGCATACATCTAAGAAATTGGGACGCCGAACGATTTATTATAGGGTATTTACCTAGATTATCGCTCCAAACTCTAGTGTATTGCGATCCACCCTATTTCAACAAATCAAAAAATTTGTATCAAAATCATTATACCCCCGAGGACCATGCACATATCTCCAATGTAATACAAAATAAAATTAAACAACCGTGGGTTGTCTCATACGATAGTAATCCTTCAATCATAACCTATTATCAACCATACAGTCATTTTGAATATATGCTTCAATACAATGCGTCTTTAGCGTATAAGGGTCACGAAGTGTTTATTTTTTCAGGAAATTTAAAGATACCTAATGAGTCTTCTGTTCCCTATATAAATCAAGCTTTAGAAACGCTCATCGATGCGATATAGATAGACCGAAAAGCGGGGTTAAGAACTGAAGATAAAAAGAGACTCTGCCCATCGTCTAACAAGCAGGTATCTGGCTCATTTCGTTGCACTCGCTCGGCCCAAATTTGCTCCCTCTGGTCGCAACTTCGCATACACCGATTCCGTTATACGCAACCGTTCACAAAGCAAAGAAACGAAAAAGCTGATACATTTATGTAACTGTTGCTTATACGGCTTTAATTGAATTGCGAGGGAATCATGCACTTGATTGATTTAGGCTGGGATCCGTTTTTCGAGCAGCATTTCGAACCGTATCGAACGCAGGGTCTTTCCGCGATGCGGATAATCCGCGAGAATCGGGGTGTGCCGTGTAAGAGGCTATACGCGACGGGTCTCTTGATCCGGAACGTTTAACAAGCTTCTTAAAACTGAAAAAAGAGTTCGCGTACTTAGCCGACCGGCAGACGATGAAGGCCAGCGCAATTGAAAAAGCGCGTTGGAAAGCAATTAGTAAACAATCCAAGAATTTAAAAAAACCGGGCAAAACGTGAAAAGAATGGGCAGGCAGAGGGATTATGAAGCAATCGAATAATTGCGACTGGCTCCATATAACAGCGGGTAGCTGCGGAACGTTATCTGCAATTGTTCTTTCTCCTCTGACAAGCGGTATGCGGTAAATAAAAAGGAATTTATAATAGGTCCCGACATTTTCACAGTTTGATTTGACTCACCGCCTCCTCCTTTATCTTTGCGGCTCGTTTCCTGCCAACACCCGGAACTTTTTCTAACCGTGCCATGTTGGCTTCTGCCACTTCGCGTGGGTTCTTAAACCCTGCTGCGTACAAGCCGCGTGCGATCACCCGGCCAACACCCTTTATGGTTATCAGGCCGAGCAATTCCGGTTTCACACCATGCTTTATCCGATCGTTTAGCGCACGCAGCCGTGCGTACATGCGCTCGTCCTGAAGATAGTCCGCAATCCTCGAACCGGCATACGCCATCCAGCCCTGAGTGTAAATATTGTTGTGAATCTCGCCGGGATATGCGCCAAACCGATCCTTCATCTCAAAGTACGTGAGTTCATCTATCCACGCGTGTGTGACGATCGCACTGCCCAACACACGTTCGCCGCTGTAAATCCACTCAAGATTGTCACTCAGATTCGTTGCTATTTCAAACGCAGCTTTTACATTCAACGGCACGATCTCTTCGCATTTACAGAGCAGGAGCAGAAGGTCGAAATCCGATACGGTTGCTCGTCCCTCTCGCTCCATCTCGCTTAAAACCCGAATGCCATCTCGCAGCTCCAGTGCCGAGTTCGTGGATAAATAGAGTCGAGAGGATAGCGTTCCAAACGGTGTAGCGCGTATTGTATCCCCGTCCAACTCGATAAAGCCTTTTTTCTCCAGGTCCACCAATATGTCCTCCAGCTCAACTTCCACGAAGCCCATATCGCTACTATTTTGGTACGCATAAAAGGTGCTGTTAAGAAAATCGAAAATCTGCTCTATACTCCGTGCACCAGCGACGATCGTTGCAAGGATCTGCTCGGTCATCGTTTCCGCGGAGAACCGCGATTTAATCCGTTCTAATTCGCCCTGCATATAAACGCTCTGGATCTCCTCGTACGCGTCCTCGTTTCTCGCTACGATGATCCCCGTGCCGTACGAGTCGTGCTCCGGCCGACCTGCGCGACCAAACACCTGCTTAATCCAGAATAACGGCATTGGTTCAATCCCGCGACCGTGCGTGAAGAACTTATAATTCCTGATTAAAACCATCTTCGCAGGTAGCGAGACCCCCATTGCCAAAGTAGGCGTGCAGCAAATGACCTTCAAGATCCGGTTCCGAAAGCTGTCCTCGATCGCTCTTCGCTGCTCCGGGTGGAGCCACGAGTTATGATACGCAACGCCGCATTTGACGATCTCCGCAAGGTCGTCCACACCAATGTCCACCTTCTCCGCAAGCGTGTCCAACTCCTCACTTTTCAGCCTCAACTGCGCTGCGATTTTACGTGCAAACGATGCCGCGCCTCGTTTCGTATTCACAAAGACCAGCACCTGTGAACCCCGCTTTATCTCCGCTAACACGCGCTCGATTATCTCCCGATCGTCCTTTGCCAGAAAGACCTCCTCTTTTAAGGGCACGGGTCGCCAGTCAGATTGTATGACACACGCGTGCAGCCAATTGCCAAACTCCTCTACGTTTGCTATGGTCGCGGATAACGCAATGATTCGTGCAGACGGATTGAAACTCATGAACCGCGCCATTGCACCTTCCAATCGCGGCCCTCGTTTGTCCTCTCCGATAACATGCACCTCGTCCACAACCACCACAGAAATATTTCGTAACCAGGCCGGCTTTAGTCGCGTGAGTGAATCCAGCTTCTCCAGCGTGAGAAGTATAATGTCGTACCGTTCGAGGTAACGCGAAGAACTCTCGTAATCGCCGGTAGATATTCCTACCTTTGCAACAGCGCCGTATTTCTCCTTAAAATTCTGATATTTCTCGTATGCTAATGCGTTCAGGGGCACGACGTAAAGACATTTCCCAGAGGTGGTTAAAATTGATTGTAACATTGCCAATTCGGCCAACAGTGTTTTCCCACTTGCCGTTGGCGTAGCAATAACGAAATTTTTGGTTGTCTCAAGCAAACCTGCCCGGATCGCCTCTTCCTGTGGTGGATAAAGATCTTTTATCGCGCTCGTACCAAGAATAGCTGCAAGTTCTCCGTCTAAGTTCAAGTCCGATAGTTTCATTTCCGTTCCCAACGCAGCCTGAAAGTCTGAGGTATAAACAAACTAAACTATATATTATTCTAACCCTTTCTTTTTCAAAGAGATAAGGTTTCTCGTGGAAACGAAAAATGGCAAGGAAGCAGAAGAGAAAGAAGGGAAAAAAGACGAAATCTGCTGGCAGGTTCGGCGCGCGATACGGGCGAAAAATACGGAAAGCCGTGACCGCGATAGAAGAGCGAACACATGCGGTACATACGTGCCCGAAATGCGAAAGACCATCAGTGAAGAGAATAGGCACGGGAATATGGAAATGCGCAAAATGCGGCTATACGTTTACCGGAGGAACCTATGTTCCACATACAGCGTTAGGGATTACCGCGCAGCGGACGATTAAGAGAATGGCAGAGCGTGGTGTCGAGGTCGGCTTGGGAATGGAGAACGAGAAAGAGTCAGAAGGTGTCGTGGGGACGGGAGGCGAATAGGCACGTATGGGATACTATTGTTTGCGGTGCAAACGAGTGGTCGAGATACATGCGGACGGAAACCAAGGGGTACGATGTCCGTACTGTGGCTATAGAGCGCTACGGAAAGAGCGCCCCACCGTCGTGGTGAAGAAAATAAAAGCTAGGTGAAACTTTTTGGATCGCCCTTTTTACGGGTTGGTTGGTGATCGGACTATCCTACGTTTGAAATGAGAATCAAAGCGGAATTTGAGTTTGAAGATGATGAAAAGACTGTAAAAACGATCTACGAGTCTATAAAAGCGGAGCAAGAGGAAGGAGCAGATAAACGACGCTCCTTTGTTGATCTCTCTCTTAACGGGAATACCTTACAGGTGTCTATGCACGGCGAGGACGCCACAAGACTGAGAGCCGTGGCGAATACGTGGCTCCGATTGTTAAAAGTAGCGGATGAAATGGTGCAGGTGGTGAACGAATGCGACACTTCTGGTTTCTGAGCGGGATACCAGCAATGGTGGCGGTATTGCTAAGCCTCCTTATCTTCTTACTTATCGTATGGCTGATCATCAAGATATTGCCGATTATTATCATATCACTGGTAATTTTGATTTTTGTGTTGGTTATACTGTACGTTCTCTGGCGGATTTTTCAGCCGTTTTAAAACAGTGCCGAACGTTCCCGTTTAACAACTTGTTATGCGCATTAACACAAGTCGGCAACGGAAAAAAGAATATTATTGGAAGCATAACTGAGTCTAAAGAAAAGATATATGGAAACCCACCACTTATACAGATGGAGGGAAAAAATGTTGGAAGTCTTGACAAATCCGAACGGCTTTTTTGAAGCGAGAATGAAGGAGACAGAGAGTCTGAAAATACCGCTGCTTATCGTCCTGATAATCGGGCTGATCAGTGGCATAGCCGCGTTTTTAATACGGGGATAACACTTGAAATTATTAGGGAGACACTACCACCAGAGGCGCAGAGCATTGCTATGACTGTTGGCGGCATAAGTGCGTTTATCGGCGCGTTAGTCGTTTCGTTAATTATCTGGGTAGTCTTTGCGGCAGTATTCTTCGGCATATCGGGACTGCTCGAAGGTGAAGGAACGTTCAAGCGCACACTCGAATTCGTTGGCTACGGGTATATTCCTATGATAATCAGTGGCATTATAAGTGCGGTAATTATGTATAATTTCATCTCAACGGCACAGATACCACACGTCGCTGATCCAACCGAGCTAGCAGACGTACTTACCAACTGGCTGGCGACAAACCCCATGGTTCGCCTTTCGTCCATTGTTGGCATGCTCTTCATGCTTTGGAGTGCGAACATCTGGGTATTCGGGCTGAAACACGCGCGGAATCTCTCGACGAAGAACGCATTGATTACCGTGGGCATTCCCGTAGTACTCTACATCTTATACTCGGTATGGCAGCTAGGGGTGCTGGGATAATGAAACTCCTCCCGCTTCTTTTTTTAGTCCTGTTCGTCGTAGGCATAGCCGGTGCTCAGGTTGAAGAAGAGCAGAAGTCCTCGATCATGATTACCGGCTATCACGTAAGTCCCGACGTGCTCATGCCGAATGACGTCGGAACGGTTACCGTAACGGTAAAGAACATGGAAGTTCTGAACAGTGTGAAGATACAAGAGGCTTCCCTGCTCGCACGAGACATCAAAGTGTTAAGCAAACCGTATGTCAATATTGGGGGATTGGGACCTGGAGGGAGTATGGACCTCTCATTCACTATAAAAGCAGGCTATACCGAGGGCATCTACTACCCTAAATTGGTGGTGGACGCGGAAAATGCCGAGAATATACGATACCAATTTCCGGTGAAGGTAGACAGCACGCCATTAGCCCTCGGTGTTACGGATATTCCCGAGGAGATAGTACAAGGAGTAGAAGCGAAAATAGAGCTTGTGGTTGGCAATCCGCGACAAAACACCGTTACCGGCGTGAAAATTATCACTATGGAGGGAGGCATGGTACCGTCGGAAGCCTTTCTGGGGACGTTAGCACCGGATGAATCAAAAATTGCTGCCTTTGAGTTTACTCCGGAGACAACAGGAGTTCATGCACTCATCTTCACGTTAGCGTTTAGAAACGGCGATAACCTCCATTCTTCCACTTTGAACATCCCGTTAACCGTGACGGAAAGCAAAAAGAGCGCGGAACTTATCCTCACCGGCATCGAAGTAGAATCCATGTCAGGTTTGGACGTGTATAAAATCACCGGAGACATCAACAACGCAGGCTTGGAAGAAGCACGGAGCGTGGTTATGAAAGTGGGCGATGCCAAGGGCGTTGAGGCACTGCATCCGTACAAAGCCTATTTTGTGGGCTTGCTCAGCCCTGACGACTTCAGCAGTTTTGAACTCGATGTGAAAGTGAGTGAAAACGTGACAAGCGTGCCACTGCTCATCGAATACAAAGACGAAGATGGTTATCTGTTCTCAATGACCGAATACATCTCGATCGAGCACAGCCCGATAGAAAGTTCAGGAGAGCTGCCCGTTTCGATGATTCTTGTGCTCGTTGTAGTTGCGATACTCATCGTTGGAGTGGTTGCATACTCGTGGAAGAAGCGATGATGATCGTCGTGGAGCTGGTAGAGGTAACAAAAGTTTACGAACTTCCGCGAGGGAGCATCAAAGCGCTCGATAACGTAAGTGCGAGTGTAGAAGCCGGTGACTTTGTCTCCATCATGGGACCCTCGGGCTCTGGAAAGACGACCTTGCTCAACATTATTGGATGTTTGGATACGCCGACGAGCGGGCGGGTTGCTATTGGTGGCGAGAATGTCAGTGGTTTGGGCGACGAAGACTTAACGAAGATACGGCGTGATAAAATCGGGTTCGTGTTTCAGCAGTTCAACCTTATACCGACGTTGACTGCGCTGGAGAACATAGCGTATCCTATGAGACTAAAGGGCTTGAGCGGGCATGAGGAACGGAGTATGGAATTAATGCGGTCCGTAGGCTTAGACGAGAAATTGGGCGAGAACAAACCAACCGAACTTTCAGGCGGCAAACAGCAGCGCGTTGCCGTTGCACGTGCACTCTCAAACGACCCTGATACGATCCTCGCCGACGAGCCCACCGGCAATTTGGACTCGAAGACGAGCAAGGACATTATGGAGCTCTTGAAAGAGACAAATGAGCGGGGAACGACGGTTATTATGGTGACGCACGACCCGCTGGTTGCGTCATATACGAAACGCACGTTCCAGCTTGTAGACGGGAGGATAGAGAGTACGGCATGATCTTTTTCGAATTCGCGAAGAGGAACCTTGCACGGCATAAGTTCAGGTCTGTACTCGCCGTTATCGGGATCGTAATAGGCGTACTGGCAATAACCGCGCTTGGCATTCTGGGGAACAGCGTTCGGCTCTCCGCTTCAGAGCAGCTACATCTGATAGGAAACGAGCTCGTTGTCTTCCCGTATGGTGGTGAGACCATTTCAGAGGATCAATTTACACAGATAGAGAAAATAACGGATGCAATCCCGGTTACGTCGACCGTGGATAAGGTGATCTTTGACGAGGATTCCACGCTTGTAGCGGTATACGGAATGCGCAGCGAGGACATTTCGAAAGTAGTGGAGAAAGCGGATGGTCAGTATCTTAAACACGGCTCCTCAAACTGTTTGGTTGGCTCACGAGTCGCTGACGATTTCGAGCTGCGAGTCGGGGAACGGGCAACAGTAAAGACACAGAAGCCACGAATCGTTGGGATCTTAACTGAACGGGGAATCGGGTTTGATATAAACCCGGATAGCGCGATAATTCTCTCCGATAAGCTCTTTTCTTCATTGTACAATGCCTCCGGCTACAACCTCGTGATTGTGAAGGTGGATGATATCGAGGAGGTCGAAGAGACGAGGAAGGAGATTGAAGACCGATTGAACAAGAAAGAGCAGGTAGTTGTGGTAATGGAGCTGAAGATGATCGTAGAAGGGATAAAAGACCTGTTTGACATGATCTCTCTATTTTTGCTTGGGATTGGCTCGATCTCGCTTGTTGTTGCTGGTGTGAGTATTTTGAACGTGATGATGATGTCAACGGTGGAAAGGACGAAGGAGATCGGTGTGATGCGTGCGATCGGCACTTCGAAAAAAGGAATACTACGCATGTTTCTCTTTGAATCGTTGATCCTTGGAGCGATAGGTGGCGTGATCGGCGCGTTATTAGGCTTTGGCGTTGGGTATCTCGTGGACGTTTTGATTTTGAAAGAGGCATCCTATCTCTTTGCGCCCTCAAGCCTCGTGTATCTCTTCCTCGGTATAGCGTTTGGGATCGGTACGAGCGTAATAAGCGGGCTGTATCCCGCGTGGCGCGCTTCGAAACTGAAGCCGATCGAAGCGCTGCGGTATGAGTGAGCTTTACGAGCACTCGTAAAACGGTTTTCCTTTTTCTGAGAGTAATGCCTCTTAAAAAGTGGCATGAAAGAGTCAATGAGCAGTGTGGACGTCGCAGCTATCGTTGCCGAACTGCAGGAGCTTGTCGGTGCACGCTTTGTGAAAGCGTATCAGCCGAGTAGAGATGAGATACGGCTGAAACTACATCAAAAAGATAAAGGCTCGCTCGATTTGATTATCGAAGCGGGAAAACGGATACATCTTACCAAATATAAACGATCATCGCCCCGAATGCCCTCGAACTTCGCCATGTACATCAGAAAGCATCTCGGCGGCGGCCGGATTGCGCACATTCGGCAGCTCGACTTTGACCGGATCGTGGAACTCACGATCGAGCGGTGGGATAAAAAAACCAGGTTAATCGCGGAATTACTGCCGCGTGGGAATCTCGTGCTCGTTGACGAGAACGGCGATATAATGCTGCCGTTAAGACGAAAAAGCTTCTCGACACGGGAGATAAAAGTACGGAAGAAATATGAACGCCCACCATCACGAGCAAATACGTTGACGCTGAGTGAGCTTGATCTAACGAACCTCTGCAAGCAGGATAAAGACGTGGTGCGCGTTCTTGCGCCTGAGTTGAGCTTAGGCGGCTTATATGCGGAGGAAGTATGCGAACACGCGGGGGTTGACAAGAATAAGAAGGCAAATGAACTCTCGGAGACTGAACTATCCGCTCTTTATGAATCATTACAAACGTTATTAAGGCCCATCCTCACGGGAGATACGTCTGCATTGAAACCGCATATCGTAATGGAAGCACAAGAGAAGCTGGATGTGCTCCCGTTTAAGCTGAATGCGTATGAGGCGAAGGCTAAAGTGCCATTCGATTCGTTTAACGAAGCTGCAGACGAATTCTTCACTTCGCAACTAGCAGTAGCGGTAGAGGAGGAGGCGAAGACGGAACACGAGCGAGGTATCAGTAAACACGAGCACGTATTGGACGAGCAGCTCGATGCACTCCAGAAATTCGAGCGGAAAGAGGCTGAGTGCATACAAAAGGGAGAATTGATCTATACACGATACACCGAGCTAGAAGCACTGCTGAAGGAGCTGCCGAAGAAACGCAAAGTTGAAACCGTGACGCTCCCCGACACGAATCTCCCCCTTGAGCTTGATGCCACGGTCTCTTTACACAAGAATGCGAGTACGTATTACGAGCGTGCAAAAACGTTCAGAAAGAAACGGGAAGGCGTCGAGCGTGCGATTGAAGAGACGAAGGAGCGGATACAAGCCGAAAAGGAGAAGGAAATACGCGTGGAAGAAGGGCTCATTCCAGAGAAGAAAAAAGAAGTTAAACGCGTAAAAGAGGAATGGTACGAGAAGTTCAGATGGTTTGAGACCTCAGACGGTTTTATCGTCATTGGGGGTAAGGACGCCACGACCAATGAGATGCTGGTAAAGAGATATATGGATCCCAACGACCTGTTTTGCCATACCCAGGCAGAGGGGGCTCCCGTGGTAATTGCAAAAACAGCCGGAAGAGAGATTGCAAAGGAAAGTTTGAAAGAAATAGCGCAATTCGCCACTTCGTATTCCACGCTCTGGAAATACGGGTTCTATGAGGGTGAATGCTATTGCGTTGCCGGTGAGCAGGTGAGTAAGACGCCACCGTCCGGGGAGTACATCAAGAAAGGCGGTTTTATGGTGCGTGGCAAACGGCAGTATTTCAAAGCGGCGTTAGGACTCTGTATCGGTATTAAGCAGAATAAATTAGTCGCCGTTCCTTCCACAGAGGCGCAAAAGAACCAGATGGAGATGTTCGTCGAGTTCGCACCCGAAGGCGAATTGGAAAAGAACGAGCTTGCTAAACAAGTCGTGCAATTCTTTGTCGAGCAGGCGAAAGACGATCGGAAAGAGGAGATTGAACTGATAGCTTCCTACGAGAAAGTATTACGATATCTGCCACCGGGAAAGTCGAGGATACAAGGTAGTTATCCGCGCAGGTAAAATTTGAGTTCTACGCACCAAATTACAAATAGGTGGCAGTGAAATGAGTTGGGAAATGTTTTGTGTGAAACATGCAGTTCTGGGTGGTTTACCTGAGGATCTGCCTCCAGACATTGCCTTTATAACAGAAAGAGGCTTCAACACTGTGCTTGAGTTCTTGAACACAGTGTGGGGTCATCCACATCCATGCTACTTTGTTTGGTGTCACCATGACCAACTCGAGAGAATCAGGAAGATTGATCACCCTGTATTTTCACTCAAAGTATTGAAGGCAGACACCTACGATAATCGGGAGTACTTACTGTTGAAGGTTTGCGGCTCTACGTTTTACCATCTTCGCGTAGCAAAACGAATTGAAATCAACGGAGAAACAGGTTGGTTAGTAAAAACGATCGGAAGGAAGATTGAAAAGTGGTAAAGTGCCTTTCAATCGGAAAGAAGCAAGCCATTTATACTATATGCGATCTTTTAATAGGTGGTGAAGATGATTGGCTATAAAACCCATGCAGAGATGATAAGAGGAGTTGTAGAGGAGTTAGGAAGTGCCACACCAAGAGCCATCATAGATCTTATAAAGGCAAAATATCCGGAAATAGCAATTAAAGAAACATCGTTCCGTGCTGATATAATTGGATGTAGTATGAACCACACATCAAGCCATCATTACCCCGGCATGCCGAAATTTTTGTTTTATGAAAGGGAGAAAGGAACATATCGACTCTATGATCCAGAAAAGGAGGGCAAAGGAGTTGTAGATGATAAAGGCACACACATGGTTGGCGGAGAACCTAATGAGGATATTGAAAGTGAAGAAATTTCGACAATCGTAATAGACAGTGAAAGGGGAAAGAAGGTTGCGGAATTCCTCTATAATTCATTTTCTACTGTGGGCATTCATGGAAAAACAGAGATGCCAGAAGATATAACACCAAACGGCGTAAAAAGAGGTTCTTTAGAGCACCTACTTTTTATAACGCTCACTGTTTCTATAGATTATCAAAGAGATGCTCCAGCATTATGGGAGAGTTCAAGAAAAACTTTTGCTGATCCCGAAACGAGATATTTATTCAATCCAAAATTATTACATGAAACCCCTTTCAGAAAGATTGTTGAAGATATGCAAAAATATAAACTATCAAAGAAACCTCAAAAAGATGCTAAGATTTGGCGAACGGTTAGCGTTACCCTTTATAAAAAGTGGGAAGGGGATCCACGGAACTTTCTTAAAAACTGCAACTGGGATTCATCTCTTATTTTGAGCCGCCTAAGAGAAGATACTCGCTTATATAACGGAAGATTAGTATCGGATTATCCATACCTGCGTGGTCCTAAAATAGGGCCATTGTGGTTGCGGATGCTTAGGGACAATGTAGACATATCACAATTAAGAAATTTGGAGAAGGTTCCCATCCCCGTAGATATACATGTAGCAAGAGCAACATTAACAACAGGAGTTGTTAGGGGGAGTATAGACATTAGATTGGATGAACTGTTTGAATACATAAGAAAAGCATGGTTTGAAAGTGTAGAAGGTTTGAGCATTAAGGACAGACCTATGATCGCTTTAGATGTTGATGAACCACTTTGGCATTTATCTAAGTATGGTTGCACAAAGCGAAATAAGACAACTAGCTACTGCCCATACTATAGTAAATGTGAAGCAAGAGACTTTTGTATTGAGGGGATAGTTAAGATAGAAAATGGCGTTGTGGAGTTGGAAACATGAAAACACATTGTATTGTTCCATGTGAAAACCGATTTGGGAAGTTAATTGATATGAGAAGGGGAACTTTAAAGGGTAATGAGATCGCAACCGTTGTTCTACAATCAAATGAGAAATATTCTAACGAAGAACGGATGAATGTTCTATCTGAAGTTGTAGAATCTATTTTAGAAAAATGTTCAGGAAATGGTGTCATTCTATTTCCTGGAGGGATGTTCAGTACTGGTGAAAATGAGCCAAGAACATACTACAACGAGGTGGAAGAGGCTGTAAAAAGAATTCTCTGCAAAACAGAAAGAAACATCGTTGTTTGCGTAGGCATAGATGGAAGCGTTGACGTAGAAGGGTATGCCCACGATCAGATAGGTATTGCAGTCAGTAGGAAGGGTATTGAAGCTATAGGGCGGAAGTTTCATCCGGCACCACAAGAGAAGGGACGTGTTAAATGTGCTGATACTCATTCATCTGAAGAAGACGGTAAATCCCGTATTTTCGAGTTGAATGGTATCAAATATTTCATGTGTGTCTGCTATGATACTTATGGAGTACGGCACAAAAATCTTCCCAACTCGGGTGTGGATGTTGTTTTGAATCTTGTTCATTGTTTCTATCCAAAAGGTAAAGGTCCTTCAGGAGACCCATACTTCGCGAGACACGGTTTTGCTGGTGCATCAAAGCAATGGAAGTGTCCTGTGTTTGGCACAGCAGTCTTTTTCAATCGCGAAATCCCTGAACGTTGGCCATCAGGGGTTTACTGGAATCAGGGAGACAAAAGCACGCAAAAATGGAAATATGAATATAATCCATTGAAACCTTCACGAGATATTCTTGAAGTAGAGATACCGGAGGGCAAAGCGATGGTTAGAATCTACGATTTATTTTAACCACTCTTCACCGCCCTTACCTTCTGCTCTATACTCCCCACTTTATCCTTTTCTTTGTTCCTTGGTGCCGTCGTCACGACCCGTTGAGCATCCTGCTCGAAAACGGACTCTTGCTTTTTAAAAGCCTCCAGAATAAGTATTGAGCTACCACTCACTCCAGAAACAAGAAAAAAACGATGCAAATTAGTCTTTTGTCCCACAATAGCTTTGCGCTTTTTTTCTAATGGCGGAAATCTTCAAGGCTTCAAATCCCCTCGTGAAGCGTTAGTATCCCGCTCAAATGAGTTTGCTCGCTTTAGCCCACACATACAAAGCAAGAATAACCGCACCAACTGCACCGAGAACGATAAGGCTTACGATTACAGCAGTTAGCACCTGCGCTGCAATAAGACTCAATTGCTCGGGGAAGAAGACCGCAACGACACCCAATAACACGATTATCGCACCAACCGCCAAGACACTACCCGCTGTCTCTAGTCCGTATTTCACTTTCATTCTAGCTGCTTGTTATCCTCCGAACAAAGTAAGTGCTCTCCCATGCCATGACTTACGGTTTTTGCTCGCTTTTCGCTATTTAATAAGTATCAATAGTATCAAATGATTTTAACGATACGGGAAAACTACGCGACCATCCGCTCTTTGTAGATAGCACGGAATTGGGCTTTGATCCTGATTCCTGAGCAGCGACTGCGCTTTCGCTGGATAGTTACGCACGCCTCCCATATTCATGGGCCTTCGGTGCCCCCGGAAGATCCTTAATCTCGTCAATACCTAAACGACTCGCGAGTTTCGATAAGAAATCTCGCTTGTAATTCGTGTAGGCAACCTCATTGGGTACCACTAAGGCGATCTTTCGGTCTGCTAATTTTGGGTAGGCATCCCTAAACACGCCGCCAAGTTTCCCTAACCACTTTGGGAGCCGGTCAAGTACGAAAACGACTGGGAAGTCCCGCCATTCCCGCACGTCATACTCCGATAGGCTATCAGTAACGACGATGTAAAGCGTGTCGCCCCCCACAAGCGCCGTGCCCGTAATAAGTAATGAAGATTCATCGATGTCGAAACCCGTGAAAGTACTCACCGTTTCTTCTAATTCATCCTCCGTCATCCCTGCCTGCTCTGCCATCGTCGCACGATGCGCGTGTATTCGCTGTTTCGCTTCTCTCCTCAGCTCCGCTATCGCAGTTTCCAGCGTTTTTATCACTGGCAGCTCGGCGAGCTGTTCCTGTTTCCACGCTTTGAGCCGCTCCTCCACCGCCTTTGTAGCATCCTCAGACTGGTGCAACGCCAAGAATTCATGATCCTTCCTCTTACCGTAGAAGCACAAATGTTCCTTTATTAAGCCCTCTTCTAAGGATTCAAAAATCGCACTCGATAACAGATCAGAGATGTACGTTTTTATAAGTCCGTATTGGCTGAATCCGATCGTCCCAAGCTTACCGACCTTCAAGAGCAATTCAGTCATTTTCAACGCCGCTTGATTATCGTCATTTATGGCGTTCTCGAGATAGTGTGATAAATCGCCAGGCTGCGGTGCATAACTTGCCACAACCTCGTCAAAGATCGCTTCATAGCCCGACAAGCAGAGATATTCGTCAAATGCGCCTATCTTCAGTATTTCCTTCCTCCTCAGCTCCTTTAACAAACCCGTGCAATCCTTCCCGGTTATCGCCGTGAAATTCCTCGCAAGCGTTTCCTCTGTCGTATACCCTTCCAACAGATGAAATAGCCCCAAAAGCGTCTTCATATCCTCATCTGCGTCCGCCAAACGTAATAGTGTGTTTTTATACTGTTCTGGAAACATTTTCTTTCACCTACCTACTTCTTATCCTCTCTTCCTTCAGTTATTCTCACCCAATAATCTATCTACCAGCCATTCAGCATCAAACTTCTTCAAATCGTCATATTCCTGACCAATACCCAGGAATAAAATAGGTTTCGAGGTCGAATGCGCGATCGAAATAGCCGCTCCGCCTTTCGCATCCACATCCACCTTGGTTAGCATACCGGCATCGATCCCTACTGCTTCGTCAAATTTCTTCGCACGTTCTACCGCGTCATTTCCGGCGACCGCTTCATCCACAAAGATTACCAGATCCG
Source organism: uncultured Halobacteria archaeon (assembly GCA_964443855.1). Classification (GTDB taxonomy): domain Archaea; phylum Halobacteriota; class Syntropharchaeia; order Alkanophagales; family Methanospirareceae; genus JACGMN01. Next base: position 16,326 of record CAYUEX010000012.1, read on the forward strand.
GCTTGGTCACGCGGCAGATCTTCTTCAACTGCTCCATCAGATCCACAGACGTGTGCATTCGTCCCGCGGTGTCCGCCAGAACCACGTCTTTACCGTTCGCGCGTGCGTAGTTCATCGCATCGTAGACAACCGCCGCGGGATCTGCACCGTATTGATGCTTGATCACATTTATGTTCAAATTCGATGCATGTATCTCTATCTGCTCCGTTGCTCCGGCCCGATAGGTATCCGCAGAGGCAATCGCGATCGCATAGCCCGCATCCCGCAATTTCTTCGCTACCTTTGCGATGCTCGTCGTCTTTCCCGTACCGTTCACACCGACGAAAACGATATTTACCGGCTTCTCGCTCTTCGCTACGAACTCGTCAAAATCCAGTGTGCCGCCCGCAGTAAAGACCTTTAACAACGCATTCCGGATCGCATCTTTCACTAACTCCTCGGTATTCTCTCGCCATTTTTTATGCTCGCCTACCAACTCGTGTTTCACACCGGCAATGATCTCATCCGCCACCGATAATGCAACATCGCTTTCCAATAACGCGATCTCCAACGCTTCTAACGGCTCCTCCAAATCCTTGTCATCTAAGATCGTCTCCCGCTCTAACAGCGCTTTACCTTTCTCCTTTATTGTTTTCCCTATACCCGCTGGTTTACCTTCGGGTTCAGGTTCGCCTTCCGGCGTCGATATCGCCTCTTCTTTTAGCGCTGCCTCCTCGCTCGTGCTCTTCTCCTTTACTTTATCCACTACGGTCTCTCGAAATTCACTAAGCTTCTTCCTCAGCCGGTCAAACATTTTTCCTTGTGCGTTTTCTCGTTTTCTCTGCTCTGTTCACAGTTAACTACGTTCAAGCCGTTGCTTACCCGCTTTGTTGCGCTGATAATTCTTGCAATCGTAGCTGTAACTGCTGCGCCTCCTGCTCCATCCTTTGCAATATACCCGCCATTTCGCGCTGTGAATTCTCCAAATCAGTCTTCTTCTCCGTAAGATAGGTAACCGAGGAATCAGGATCTCTCTCCGCGCTTACTCCTCCTCCCACCATTACAACAACTTTATCAGTACTGCTAAGTGTAACGTAAATAGACGAATTTGCACCTATGGGCACGATCAGCTCGTCCCCTGCTTTCAGCTTCTTCAATTGCGTTATCGTTTCTATCGCTTTAGCATGCTCTGCTATTGCCTGCCGAACAAACATTAACTCCTGCGTCGTTTGTTCCACCTGTGCTTGGTATTGCCGCAATTGCAAGTACAGAGATTGCATTTCCGCCTGCTGCTCTCTCTCTTTTTCCGTTGATTCTTTCCCACTCTCCTCCATTCTTATCGCCTTCAAAGAGTAATACCCATTTTATCCTTATAAATTCCTCGCTCTTCATTAGATAGTAGATAGGAGAATACAAGGAGAGTTGAGGCGGAGTTAGAGGAAAGAATGAGAATACAAGGGAGGAGCATCTCGAAAGGAACGGCTACCGGAGAAGCATTGATGACAACGCAGAAAATATCATTCCTCGGTGCCGTCGATCCGGTCACGGGCATCATCGTCGATAAATCGCTTGATATTTACGGAGAAAGCATAACGAATCGCATTTTGATATTTCCTGGTGGAAAAGGCTCAACCGTTGGCTCTTATGTCATTTACCAGCTAAAGCAGCATGGTAAAAGCCCGGCAGCTATGATCAATCGCAGTGCGGATACAATCGTGGCTGTTGGTGCGATTATCGCGGAGATACCGGTGGTTGACTCGCTGGAAATCGACCCGATTGACGGTGATTTGATAAAGAATGGTGATGAGGTGCGTGTGAATGGGACCGAGGGCTACATTGAATTACGCTGAAGAAACGCTAAAAACGCTGGAAAGGCAGGGCTACCATTTTGTAGGAACGCACAAGCACAGTGCAGTGAAGACGTGCTTGTGGTTACGGAAATCGCTACGAGACGAGGGTAATTGCTATAAAGGCAAATTCTACGGCATTTGTGCGCATCGATGCGTCCAGATGACGCCCTCTATCTTCTGTAACCAGCGCTGTGTCCACTGCTGGCGTCCGCTTGAGGCATTTACCGTAGGAACAGACGAGGAGCCGGTCGTTTGGGACCCGCCTGAGGAGATAGTAGAGGAATCTCTAAAAGAGCAAATGCGGCTCATATCCGGGTTCAAGGGCTCTGAAAAGACCAGAAAAGACGTATTTGCCGAGGCTTCGGCTCCCAAACATGCCGCTATTTCACTTATCGGAGAGCCCACGCTGTATCCACATTTAAAAGAACTCATTCAGGAGTTCAAGTCGCGTGACATGACCACGTTCGTGGTGTCCAACGGCACGATTCCAGAGGTGCTGCGGGAAATTCGGCCGTATCAATTGTACGTGTCACTAAACGCACCGGACGAAGCCACATACAGAAAAGCGGCGAACGCTCAGTACTGGTCGCGTATAAAAGAATCGCTGGACGTACTGCGACAGCTAAAAGGGCAAACGCGAAGAGTAATTCGGATTACGTGCATCGACGGTCTGAATATGATCAATCCTGCGAGCTACGCTGAATTGTTAGCTCGTGCCAATCCCGATTTCATCGAAGTTAAAGCGTACATGCACATTGGGTATTCGCGAAAACGGTTGACAAGAGCCGCAATGCCATCGCATGCACGAGTGAAACAATTCGCACGTGAGATTGCAGACGCGTTGACGGCTTCAGGATTTGCCTACAAAATCACCGATGAATCAGAGATAAGCCGTGTGGTTCTTATTTCGGCTCTGTAAAAATTATAGATGCTGACAAAGGAATAAAAGAAAAAAAATATCTTTGGTTACTTAGCTTAGCCTATTCCTTTGCGCTCGCAGCCCACTTTAATTTTCTGCTCTTTCGTCTCAGCTTGAGCATATTGCGTTCGCACTTAGAACTGCAGAAATAAAAAACTGTACCATCGCGCTTTACAAACATCATCCCGGTTCCGGGCTCTAATGGTGCATTGCAAAACGAGCATCTCTTCTCCATCCTCTTGTTACCTCCTTGAATGTAGCTTCCGCACTTCTCTTGCTGTCTCAGAGAGCACTAAAATATCGCCTCTCTTCATAGGACCGATACAATTCCTCGTGAGGATGCGCCCTTTATTAACGCCATCCAGGACTTTGCATTTCACTTGAATGGACTCACCGTGCATCCCTGTTCTACCCACGACCTCTATTACCTCTGTTGGTGTTCCTCTCTCTTCGCTCATTTCCTACTTGGCCTTTTACCTTAGTATTTTACTACTTCAGCTTCTTGAGTTCCTCTGCAATCTTATCAACCGATTCTGAAGCTTTTCCAGGGTCCACGATGGCAACAGATGCACAACCTTTGTTAATACCACAAGCAGCGCCTAAATCTCGCTGATTTTTAACGTACAAATAAGGAATGCCTTTTTCTTCACACAGTGGTGGAAGATGCATCACGATCTCCGGTGGAGTGATATCCTCACTAATTAGCACTAATTTTGCCATTCCTCGTTCGATGGTCTTGGTGGATTCGTTTGTCCCTTTCTTTATGGTGCCCGTAGTTCTTGCTAATTCCACCGCTTCTAATGAGGTGGTTTGCAACTCGTCCGGAACCTCGAACTTGACATATCCTGACATCTGCTTTCCCTTTCCTTTCTCTTTTCCTTCTTTATCGCTCATCTTTCATCCCCCTACAATGATATCTGCTGTCTAACTCTAATAGAAGATATTGCTTTAAGTTTATAGTCTTCAAGCAACACCGGTCGCACGCACTCTTCAGGTACACTGAGGGAGATTTCCTTCGTCCGTCCATATCTGCCTTTGCTCACGATCACCGCATTGACCAAACCCAAGATGTCCAATTCAGAGACAAAATCAGTAACACGCCGTTGCGTTAAGGCATCCACGCCCACATGATTACATAAACGTCGATACATATTATACACTTCACCGCTGGAAAATCGCCTTTTGTTCCGCTCGCGGCCTAAAACGAGCACACTGCTAAGTACAATCTTTGATTGGAGCGGTAAGGTTTTTACCACTTCAACTACGCGGTTCGTTTCTAACTTCTCACTGGCGAGCCGCACATGTTCCTCGCACACCGAACGTGCTTTCGAACGTTCTGCAATTTCTCCTGATACCCGAAGTAGGTCAAGAGCACGCCGTGCGTCACCATGCTCAGAAGCTGCAAGCGCAGCGCAGAGCGGTATCACAGCCTCAGCAAGTACAGAATCATTAAACGCCTTCGCCGCCCTCGCGTACAAAATATCCTTTAACTGCTCGGCATTATACGGCGAAAATATTATCTCCTCCTCGCCTAACGATGACTTTATCCGCGGGTCCAATAAGTCTGTAAAGGTGAGGTCGTTTGAAATACCTATTAAGCTTACTCGTGCGTTATCGAGCTCGCTGTTTATCCGTGTGAGGTTATATAAGGCTTCCTCTCCTTTGCTCGCTAACTTGTCTATCTCATCCAAAACAACAATGACACAACGCTCCTCGGTGTCTATGCCACTCTTAAACTCTGAATAGACCATATCGGTCGGCCACCCGATCATCGGAACACGTTTATTGAACACCCGTGCAAGATACGCAAAAATGCGATACTGTGTGTCAAACACCTCGCTGTTGATATACAGCATAGAACAATTACTACCGGTCTTCTGAGCCATCTCCTCCAGTTCTTTACTCACGTATTTCACCGTAGATGTCTTACCTGTCCCGGTCTTGCCGTATATCAATATATTAGAGGGTGTCTCCCTTTTCAACGTAGCAGAGAGTATATCCGCGAGTTCTTTTATTTGCTCCGTTCGATGCGGTAGCTTTTGGGGAACATAGGTAGAGCGAAGTACCTCTTTATTTGCGAATATATCCCCCCCATTTATCAGGTCTTTGAACAGATTATCCATCGTTTATCCTAAGCGCGATTTCATTTTAAAAATTAATCCAGACGTAAGCAAGTAACAGTATTGGCCCCTATATATAAGTTGCGGGTATCGTCACGTGAAGCTTACCGCGAGAGAATGTGGACGATCGCTGTTCCGCCGGTTCCACCGATATTATGCGTCAGTCCGACTTCAGCGTTGGTGACCTGCCGTTTTCCTGCTTCTCCTCGTAGTTGCTGCGTTATTTCTACTACCTGTCGAATGCCCGTGGCGCCAACCGGATGTCCGCATGCTTTCAGGCCACCAGAGGGATTTACGGGTATACGACCGCCGATTTCCGTCTCGCCTTCTACGGTAACAACGCCACCTTCGCCTTTTTTACAGAACCCTAAATCCTCGATAGCGATCAGTTCTGAGATCGTGTAGGAGTCGTGCACCTCGGCAAGATCGATTTGTGAGGGCTCTAACGAAGCCCACTGGTAAGCCTTCTTCGCTGCAACTACCGTTGCATCTATTGTGGTGAGCTCGCGTCGATCGTGCAGTGAGATCGTATCACTCGCCTGTGCGGATGCTTTGACGTAGACGGGCGAATCGGTGTAGTTCTTGGCCTTGTCCGCAGCACATAAAACGACCGCAGCAGCCCCATCTGCAATGCTCGAGCAGTCTAACATGTGAAGCGGATCCGCAACGATGGGTGACGCCAGCACGCTCTCTACGGTTATTCTCCTCCGGAACTGTGCAAACGGGTTGTGAACAGCGTTAGCGTGATTCTTTACCGCTACCGTGGCCATTTGCTCGCTTGTGGTGTTGTAGCGCTCCATATGCGCCCGTGCCATCTGCGCGAACAACGAAGGGAGGGTCGCACCGTAAATCGCTTCCCACTTCCGGTCAACCGAGGACGCGAGCAGGTCATCCGCGACATCGGGTTCCACATCGGTCATCTTTTCCACACCTGCAGCTATGACGATATCGTACCAGCCGGAAGCCACCGCGAGTGTCGCTAAATGGAATGCCAGCGCGCCAGAAGCGCACGCAGCTTCTACACTTGTTGTGGGAATATGTAATCCTGCTAATCCGGCGTAGTCAGCTATCAACGGGCCGGTATGCTCCTGCTCGATGAACCTGCCAGCAGACATGTTCCCCCCGTAGAGCGCATTTATCTCCTCGCCGCTTATCCCAGCGTCCTCGATCGCTTTCAAGCCTGCTTCTACGGCGATATCACGGAACGATTTTTTCCAGAGTTCGCCAAATTTCGTCGTTCCCGCACCTATTATCGCTACTTCTCTCATTTTGCTTATTACATCCTTATTTTCCCTTGATGTTTTGCATAGCCCGCGTAATTGAGATACTTCGTTGCATGAAGGAACGATTCGACCTTTGGTGCCCGGTCTCGCAGCTCCTCGATGCGATCGGTCACGCGAAACGCAAATGCGTCTGAACCCGCACCTGAGCCGAAGGAGGTTAGTAATATTCGTTGCGACGGCGATGCTTGGTCGAGCGTCGCGGCGAGTCCGATAAGTGATGCTGCCGAATACGTATTCCCGATATGCGTTACCATCAGACCGGGTTTGAGCTGTTCGGTGGTGAACCCCAGCGTCTTGGCTGCTTTGAGCGGGAATTTACCATTCGGCTGATGGAAAACGGCAAAATCAAAATCAGAAGGTTGCAGTCCTGCTTTCTCCATCAGCATCTTTGTAGCTGAGAGGGTGTGCCGGAAATACGCAGGCTCACCGGTGAAACGCCCACTGTGTGCGGGGTACTTCTGCTGCTCGCGGCGCCAGAAGTCCGGCGTATCAGTCGTAAAAGACGCGTACGCCTCGATCTCCGCGACTACCTGATCCTGCCCAACGACAAAAGCCGCGCCGCCAGCACCGGCTGAGTACTCGAGCGCATCGCCCGGGCTTCCTTGTGAAACGTCCGCACCTATTGCGACGCCATATTTGATCTCATCGAGGGAAACGAGCCCCATACATGCTTGTATGGCCGCCGTACCGGCTTTGCAGGCGAACTCGAAGTCCGCAGCAGTAATTGAATGTGGAGCGCCGATCGCAGCAGCGACGATAGTAGCAGTAGGTTTAACGGCATACGGGTGGCTTTCCGAACCGACGTAAATAGCACCGATCTCTTTCGGGTCGAGGTTCGCACGCAGAATAGCAGCACGAGCGGCCTCGACCGCGATAGTCGCGGTGTCTTCATCGACGTCCGGGACGGATTTCTCGTGCACCATGAGCCCGGCTTTGATACTCGCAGGATTCTCACCCCATTGGTTCGCTATCTCTTCCACTCGTATTCTATAAGAAGGTATGTACACGCCGTACGAGACTAATCCTGTCATGAGAAATAGATTTAAGG
>CAYUEX010000013.1:0-22616 GCA_964443855.1 uncultured Halobacteria archaeon
TGATGGATCCATCCGCTGTAGTAGATGGGCCCGATGCGATTCGAACGCATGACCTCCGCCTCGTGAAGGCGGTGTCATAACCAACTAGACCACGAGCCCTTTTACTTCCATTTGTATAAAATGGATACATCCTGAGATAATTTAAATAATTTCTCTTTTGAGGTTTATTGATATGATGAGGGAAGATAAGTGAGTGAAGAATCACGATAATTGGAACGAGGTGCGAAAAGATGAAGATTGAGATACTAACAGGCGGCATTTGTGCTGCCAAAGGAGTTGAAGCATTTGGTATCAAAGAAGGGAAAAATGGCTTAACGCTCATTAAGGGCAAGGGTACCGCAGCGGGTGCTTTCTCGGTTAATAAGCTGCGAGCCGCGCCTACGGAGTTCACGGCGCAGCAGGTTGTGAACGGTCGCCTGAGCGCAGTCATCGCGAACAGCGGCTGTGCCAATAGTTTCACGGGTGAGCAGGGGATGCAGAACGCGGAGAGGATGGCCGAGCTCGCGGCGACTGCGTTGAACGTACAAAAAGAGGAAGTTGCGGTGCTCTCGACCGGATCGATTGGCACCCAACTGGATATGGCCCTGATCGAGCGACAGCTCGGTGAGGTCGTTACGGGTCTGACGTCGAATGAGGAAGGCAGCACGGCAGCCGCGCGCGGCATCATGACTACTGACACCTTCCCGAAAGAGGTAGCTATACGCGTCGAGACCGAAAGCGGCGGATCGGTGGTCATCGGTGGCATCGCGAAAGGCTCGGGGATGATTGCGCCCCATATGAACACCGCGACCATGCTCGCGTTTATTTACACCGACGCCAAGCTGGATGCGGACACGCTGCGTAGATGCCTACAGGACGCGGTTGATGACTCGTTCAATATGGTCCTTGTGGACGGTGACATGAGCACGAACGATTCCGTTTTAGTCGTTGCAACGGGCCAGAGCGGTTCGATTGGCGAGGAGGAGTTTAAAGTGGCTGTAACGTTCGTCTGCCAGGCGCTCGCGAAGATGATGGCGCGTGACGGCGAAGGTGCAACGAAGTTCGTCGAGGTGACAGTACGCGGCGCGCAGTCCAGTTCGGACGCGCGAGAGGCCGCACAAGCAATCGTCAGATCACCGCTGATAAAGAGCGCAGTCTTCGGCGAACGGCTCGATCTCGTCTGTGGTCGTATCGTTGCCGCGCTCGGTAGTGCGCACATCGCCGGGGAGATTGACCAGAACAAGCTCGCAATCAGCGTAAAAGGAGCTGATAAAGAGGTGCTCGCCGTCGAGAACGGCCTATTTATAGAGCTGCCAGAGTCTGCACGGAGTATCATGAAGGCAAAAGAGCTGTTCTTTACGGTTGACTTGGGAATGGATGGTGGCGCGGAAGCAACTGCGTGGGGCTGCGACTTATCCTACGACTACGTGAAGATCAACGCAGCGTATTAGAGCCTCTCGCTCACTGAGGAAGTCCAAGCACGGACGTTTCTCTGTGCAGTTTCGGCGATTTGCTCATAGAGGCTGTCTCCGTGAGCATCCATGCTGACGACAAGCGGTCCGAACTCTTCGACACGGAGCTGCCAGACCGCTTCAGCCAGGCCAAGATCTGCCCAATATACTGCTTTTACCGCTTTGATGCGTGCTGCAGTCAGAACAGCAGCACCTCCAGTCATCGCGAAGTACACACAGCCATATCGCTGCAGTGCGGTCCTTGTCCCATTGCCCATCCCACCTTTCCCTATTATTCCACGAATTCGTAGCTTTTCTATTATCTCCGGCGTTGTCGCTTCCATTCTCGAGCTTGTAGTGGGACCTGCCGCTATAATTTCCCAATCCCCATCGCTCTTCCTCATGAGAGGTCCGCAATGATAGAGCACAGCACCGTTTTCTATCGGTATTTCTGCTTCCGCATCGGTGCCGTGGTATTCTATGATGCGTTGGTGCGCTTTATCTCGCGCGGTGTAGACGTCGCCGTTGAGATACACAACGTCACCCACCTTTAACTCCTTTATTTCTTCTTCCCGTAAAGGCGTGGCTAATTTCTTCTTCAACACTTTTCGCTCTTTTTAAGAATGACTTTACTGCGGAAAAGCTTTATAAAAATCTAAAATTCTAAGGTATATTCTATTGGCGATTGTTTATGGAAGATCAGGACAAAACAGCAGGAAATGAGCATTTAACGGCGGCAAATAAGCCTGAAAAGCTTGCCTTAGAGTACCATTCCCGCTATCAAGGAAAGATAGACATCGGGCTGAAGGCACCCGTTGAAAGTTATGATGACTTTGCGATCTGGTACACGCCGGGTGTGGCAGAGCCGAGTAGAGCGATACAACGCAGTCGAAATCGTGTGTACGACTATACAAACAAAGGAAATTTCGTGGCGATCGTTACAGACGGCACGCGCGTGTTGGGGCTGGGCGATGTAGGGCCCGAGGCGGCGCTTCCGGTGATGGAAGGTAAAGCGATGCTGTTTAAATACCTCGGCGATGTAGATGCATTCCCTATTTGTCTGGCAACGACAGACGCGGAAGAGATAATAAATGTCGTGAAAGCGCTCGCTCCTACGTTTGGTGGCATCAATTTGGAAGACATTGAGAGTCCGAAGTGCTATTACCTACTTGACCGGTTACGAGAAGAGCTAACGTTGCCTGTTTGGCACGATGACCAGCAGGGCACCGCGTCGGTGATACTCGCAGGCGTAATAAATGCGCTGAAGGTCGTGGGTAAGAATCTGAGCGAGGTGACGGTATCGCTGATCGGTGCCGGCGCAGCGAATATGAACGTTGCGAAATACATGCACGTTGCGGGTGCGCAATGGCGAAATATGATCATGGTGGATAGCAAGGGTATCTTGAATGCAGAGCGGACGGATGTCAAAGATAACAAATCGAAGTGGGATATCTGCGCAAAGACGAATCGAGAGGGCAGAAGTGGAGGAATAGCAGAGGCAATGCGTGATACCGACGTCTGCATTGCCCTTTCGACGCCGGGGCCGGGCGTGATAAAGCAGGAATGGGTGGCGCGTATGGCGGACGATGCGATCGTATTCCCGGCTGCCAATCCTGTGCCGGAGATATGGCCCTGGGAAGCAGAAGCGGGAGGCGCTCGCATCGTAGCGACAGGTAGATCTGACTTCAAAAATCAGATTAACAACTCGTTAGGGTTTCCTGCAGTGTTTAGAGGTACTCTGGATGTTCGTGCCACGAGTATAACGGACGAGATGTGTATCGCTGCGGCGTATGCGATTGCACACTATGCAGAAGAGAGGGGCTTGAGCGAGGATGCAATAATTCCGAGCATGGAGGAGCAGGAGATGTACGTTAGCGAAGCAGTGGCAGTGGGTATGAAAGCGATCGAGCAGGGAGTTGCAGAGCGGAAGATGAGCGCAGATGAGTTGGAAGAGGAAGTTCGCAAAAGAATATTTAAAAAATCGACTAAAAGTTTTTAAGACCACGAGTACTATATGTAATTGTGGCACCGGCGTCGACTTCGATTACGGGGATACCCAAAAGATGAGATGTTGACTTCCGCTACGCTACAAAGAAGAACTGAATGGGGACACGAACCGAGGGATTTTCGTGTCCGACCGAGAAACTTAAGCCAAATCTGACGAACCAGCAAATCTGATTGGTTCATTAGTCAGGTGTGTGTGTTGAGCCCTGCCATTTTAACACTGGTTGATCCTGCCAGAGGCTACTGCTATCAGAGTTCGATTAAGCCATGTTAGTCGAGGGTGCTTCTCCTTCTTCGGAGGGAGCGGTAACCCGGCAGACGGCTCAGTAACACGTGGATAACTTATCCTGTGGTCTGGGATAACCCCTGGGAAACTGGGGCTAATACCGGATAGAGCATTGATCGCTGGAATGCACGATGCTCGAAAGCTGCGGCGCCAAAGGATAGGTCTGCGGCCGATTAGGTTGTTGTTGATGTAACGGATCAACAAGCCTTCGATCGGTATGGGTTGTGAGAGCAATAGCCCAGAGATGGGTTCTGAGAGAAGAACCCAGGTCCTACGGGACGCATCAGGCGCGAAAACTTTACAATGTGCGAAAGCACGATAAGGGAACTCTGAGTGCCTCCTACGGAGGCTGTTCAGGTGTTTAAAAAGCATTTGAAGGAAGGGCTGGGCAAGACCGGTGCCAGCCGCCGCGGTAACACCGGCAGCCCAAGTGGTGGCCACTTTTACTGGGTCTAAAGCGTTCGTAGCCGGCTAAGTAAGTTCCTTGGGAAATTTGATCGCTTAACGATTAAGCTTTCAGGGAATACTGTTTGGCTTGGGACCGGGAGAGGTCAGAGGTACCTCAAGGGTAGGGGTGAAATCCGTTAATCCTTGGGGGACCGCCAGTAGCGAAGGCGTCTGACCAGACCGGATCCGACGGTGAGGGACGAAGGCTAGGGTAGCGAACCGGATTAGATACCCGGGTAGTCCTAGCTGTAAACGATGCGGACTAGGTGTTGGCATTACTGCGAGTGATGCCAGTGCCGAAGGGAAGCCGTTAAGTCCGCCATCTGGGGAGTACGGTCGCAAGGCTGAAACTTAAAGGAATTGGCGGGGGAGCACTACAACGGGTGGAGCCTGCGGTTCAATTGGATTCAACGCCGGAAATCTCACCGGAGGCGACAGCGAGATGAAGGTCAGGTTGAAGACCTTACCGGATTAGCTGAGAGGTGGCGCATGGCCGTCGTCAGTTCGTGTCGTGAAACATCCTGTTAAGTCAGGCAACGGGCGAGACCCGCACTCACAGTTGCCAGCATCTCTTTCGAGAGGATGGGCACTCTGTGAGGACTGCCGCCGCTAAGGTGGAGGAAGAAGCGGGCCACGGTAGGTCAGTATGCCCCGAATCCTCCGGGCTACACGCGTGCTACAATGGGTGGTACAATGGGTATCAACCCCGAAAGGGGAAGGTAATCTCCTAAAACCATCCCTAGTTGGGATCGAGGGCTGCAACTCGCCCTCGTGAACATGGAATCCGTAGTAATCGCCCCTCAAAACGGGGCGGTGAATATGTCCCTGCTCCTTGCACACACCGCCCGTCAAGCCAGCCGAGTGGGATTTAGGTGAGGCCATCTTTCTTTGGGGTGTTCGAACCTAAGTCTCGTAAGGGGGGCTAAGTCGTAACAAGGTAGCCGTAGAGGAATCTGCGGCTGGATCACCTCCTAAATTTTTCTACCAATCAGAGCTGAAAGCTTGTCAGGTTATGGTTTAAGTTTAGCTTTACATATCAGCATGGTAAATAGATAGCTGGGATCTATTCGGGGCTCGTAGATCAGTGGAAGATCGTCGCCTTTGCGAGGCGAAGGCCCTGGGTTCAAATCCCAGCGAGTCCACTTAGGAGAACGGTATTCAAATGCACCTAACAACCGGGTGGTTGTTAGGGAAGTACAGATGGTAGGTGGCGTTAAAGCCCCTATCAGATGAAGTGATCACACGCACTTAACAACTCTGACATCCAATGGGCTTAGTGAGACTGGTGATTATACCATTTAGTGAATGGCTCGGCTCAAGCGCTGAAGAGGGGCGTGCCAAGTTGCGAGAAGCCTCGGGTAGGCACAAGGAGCCTTTGAACCGAGGATGCCCTAATGGGAACTCTTGGCTCTTTTTGAGTCGATCCGCAAGGATCGGGAACGCTCTGAATTGAAACATCTTAGTAGGAGCAGGAGGAGAAATCAATTGAGATGCCGTGAGTAACGGCGAGCGAAAACGGCAGAGTTCAAACCGAATCCCTCCTTGAAAGAGGAGGGAGATGTGGTGTGGTAAGTGAGGGTCGTATAAAGCCCGACCTATTGAAGCTGAGGTCCTCTGGAATGAGGCGCCATAGAGAGTGAAAGCCTCGTAGGCGCAAGATAGAGGGCTTGATCCTTTACTTGAGTACCATAGGTTGAAATTCCTGTGGGAAGCTGGGGGTTACCAACCTCCAAAACTAAATACGTCTTGAGACCGATAGCGGAGTAGTACCGTGAGGGAAAGCTGAAAAGTACCCCAAGTAAGGAGGTAAAAAGAGCCTGAAACTAAATGGTGATAGAGTGATACGGCTTGGAAGTGATGAAGCAGTCCGAAGGAGCATCTCGTGAGGGATTAGTACGAGGATTGTGGAACAGAGTCGTATCTTACGTTCTGGAGAACGGGCCAGGGAGTATGTCTCAGTGGTGAGGCTAACCAGAAAAAGGGAAGCCGAAGGGTAACCAACAGGTTCGCATTCGTAAGAAGAGGAACGACGTACGAACTGCGTGGAATCACTGGGATATGACCCGAAGCCGGGTGATCTAAGCGTGGGTAGGCTGAAATTCTTCGAAAGGAGAATGGAGGGCCGAACCGGTGATGATTTGCAAATCTCTCGGATGACCCGTGTTTAGTGGTAAAAGGCCAATCGAACCCGGCAATAGCTGGTTCCCCTCGAAACATACCATAGTATGACCCGATCTGAGATGGATAGCGCTGTAGAGCAACCGATTGGAGGATACGTAGTCGAAAGACCGCGCCCTCCTGTCAAACTCCGAAGGTGCTATCGTCGTAGAAGATCGGAGTCCGGGCTAGGGGGTAAGCTCCTAGTCCGCAAGGGAATGAACCCAGACTGAGGTTAAGGTCCCAAAGCGTCGGCTAAGTGTTAACACTAAAGGGCGTTGTAAACCCCAAACAGCTGGGAGGTTAGCTTAGAAGCAGCTATCCTCTAAGGAGTGCGTAACAGCTCACCAGCCGAGGTTTGCAGCACCGAAAATGGATGGGGCTTAAGCGGACCACCGATACCCCAGGGCTCCGAAAGGAGATCCGGTAGAGGGGCGTTCTGCTTGGGTAGAAGTATCCTCGTGAGAGGGTGTGGACCGGGCAGAAACGAGAATCCTGGCACTAGTAGCAGCATAGTTGGGTGTGAATCCCAACCGCCGAAGGGGCTAGGTTTCCTTGGCAATGTTCGTCAACCAAGGGTTAGCCGGTCCTAAGATGTGTCCCAATCGGAGCACGTCAAATGGGAAGCAGGTTAATATTCCTGCGCCGTCCAGCCTATGTACTTCGAGTACACCTGACGCTTTTGGATAGATTGAGCGGTGCCGTCGCACCGTCCAAGCATCGAAGCCTATGGAGAGCCGTAATGGCGAGAAGTAGGTGAATATGTGATGGCGGAAGTCAATTGAGTCCAAGAGCCCGTGAAAAAGGCGGCTGGATGTCCGTACCGAGAACCGACACAGGTGCCCCTAGCTGAGGAGGCTCAGGCGTGTCGGGTAAATCCAGCTAAGGGAATTCGGCAAATTAGCCCTGTAACTTCGGGAGAAGGGGTGCCTGCTTTGTGAGAAGCAGGTCGCAGTGACAAGGGAAGGCTAACTGTCTAATAACAACATAAGCGACCGCAAGTCCGTAAGGATTAGTACGGTCGCTGACTCCTGCCCAGTGTAGGTATCTGAAAGCCCTTTTCAAGGGGACGAAGGACCTATAAACGGCGGGGGTAACTCTGACCCTCTTAAGGTAGCGTAGTACCTAGCCGCTTAATTGGCGGCTTGCACGAAAGAAGGAATAAGCCTTCTACTGTCCCTAGCTGGAACCCGGTGAACTTTACATCCTGGTGAAAAGTCCAGGGACCCCCAAGGGGAAGCGAAGACCCCGTGGAGTTTTACAGCAGCTTGTCGTTGGGTCACGACTTCGGATGTATAGCGTAGGTAGGAGGCAACGAAGTGTTTTCGCTAGGAAACACAGAGCCACCAATGGAACACTACCCTTTCGAAGTTGTGTCCCTTACTCGCAAGAGAACACCGGCAGGTGGGCTGTTCAGGTGGGGCGCCATACCCTTGAAAAAATATCGAGGGTGCTCTAAAGTTGACTCAGGTGGGTCAGAAATCCACCGTAGAGTGTAAGAGTAAAAGTCAGCCTGATGTGACTTCGCATAGCAGGAAGTCACGGGACGAAAGTCGGATCTAGCGAACTTTTATGGCTCTTTGGTAGGGCCTAAAAACGTCAGAAAAACTACCCCGGGGATAACGGAGTTGTCTCCAGCGAGAGTCCATATCGACCTGGAGGTTTGCTACTTCGATGTCGGCTTTCTCCATCCTGGCTGTGCATCTGCAGCCAAGGGTAAGACTGTTCGTCTATTAAAGGAGATCGTGAGCTGGGTTTAGACCGTCGTGAGACAGGTCGGTTGCTATCTACTGGGGGTGTTTGGAGGTCTGAGGGGAAGCTGCTTTTAGTACGAGAGGAACAAAGCAGCGGCGCCTCTGGTGTACCGGTTGTCCGACCGGGCATTGCCGGGCAGCTACGCGCTAGTGGATAAGAGCTGAAAGCATCTAAGCTCGAAGCCATCCCCAAAAAGAGACTTCCTTAAAGGCACCATTAGAAGAATGGTTTGATAGGGCTGGGGTGTAAGAATCAAGGTGATAAACCGAGATTTTTAGCCCGCAGCTACTAACGTCTGTACCAATCATCTTGCTGGGCTCAGATGAAATCAGGGTTGTTAAGTGCAACGGTTTTTTTTATTATCGTTTCGGTATCGAAACGAAAATAGGTGACTCTCTTCTATTTTCATCTGCGTGGTTTGATTTTAAGTGCGTGATTTTTTTTTATAGCAGCATCTATTCTTTAAGAGTAAGTAATACGTGCCAGGGTGGCGGAGCGGCTACGCGGTTGACTGCAGATCAGCTATACCCCAGTTCAAATCTGGGCCCTGGCTTTCTTGGTCCTGATCTCCCAAACTTCTCCTTCGTTTTTGACTTGTTGTGATTGGATTTTTTTTATTTGTAGAATCAGACTGGTTCTCACGTTTCAGTCATGAACTGATCTAAAAAAGCGTTATAGCGTATTTAAAGCTAACCTAGCTTCTTTAAGATAAAATAGGGGATAAATAACCACTTAATGCGGAATTTAACGGTTTTAAATCCTCAGAACGCCTTAATCGAAAAAGTTTTATTAGGTGAAGTCTCAATAGATGAGCAGTAGTCTTGATATTCATCTTCGCGGCTACGGTGGAGTGGAAGAGATGGCGATAAAAGTTTATACAACGAAGATTTGTCCGAATTGTAAGATCGTCAAGGAGTTCTTAACCGTGGAAGGGAACGCCTTTGAGGAGGTAGACATAACGACAGCGGAAGCGCTGACGGAGTTACGCATGCAGGGCGTTTTTACGATGATTACTCCCGTTGTTCAGATCGGCTCGACGTTTCTTACGAATGATGATTTATTTGAGGATGGTACGTTGCGGAAGGCGAGTATAAAGGGAGTTTTAAAAGAAGAGGGTGGAACATGAACCGAATCTTTAATGTAACGAACGGCACGGTGCAGACCACGCTGGAAGGCGTGAAATTGCGATTCCCGAAGGTGCGAACTAGCGATGGACACATGCTGGAGTGGGATAAGGAAGCGATAGTAAAGCAGCTTTTGCGTGAGACGAAATTGAGCGAGGAGTTTTATGGGAGCTCGTCAATAGATGAAGACTTAGCGCGGGAGATCGCGAAGGAGGCGGCGAAGCGGATAAGAGTAATGGGTATTTCGCAGCTTTCGGGCGCGTTAGTGCGGGAGATCGTGAACCAGATTTTATTGGATGAATATCACAAGCAGGAGTGGCGGAACGTCTGCACGCGGGTGGGAACGCCGGTGTATGACGCGCATTTGATTGATATCGGCGAGGGGTTTGAGTCGCAGGAGAACGCGAATTTGCAGGATAATGCGGAGACCTCGCACAAGAAGAAGGCGGACAAGATTTGTAAGGAGCAATATCTGCTGCTCTTACCGCCGAAGTATGCGGATGCACATCTCAGCGGCGATTTGCATATCCATGATCTTGAATATTTTGGTACGCGCGGGTTCTGTCAGGACTGGGACCTTCGCTACTTCTTTTATTACGGCTTGATGCCCGACGGCTCTGGCACAAAAGCGTCGGTTGCAGGCCCGGCGAAGAAGCCTGAAGTTGCCATTCTGCACGCAGTCAAGATCTTAGGCAGTGCGCAGACCAACTTTGCAGGCGGCCAGGGCTTTTTCAATTTCATAACCTTTATTGCGCCGTATTTAGAAGGGCTTTCGTACGAGGAGATTGAACAGTTGATGCAGATGTTCGTGTACGAGATGACGCAGATGCAGGTTGCACGTGGCGGTCAGTTGGTCTTCTCGTCGGTACAACTCACGCCGGGCATACCGAAGATCTGGAAGGACAAGCCCGTGGTGTACAAAGGCGATGTGTGGGACGGCGAGCAGGCGCCGTTGAAAACGTACGGCGAGTTTGAACGCGAGGTGCGATTGGGGTTCAAGGCGTTGATGAACGTCATGCTGCAGGGCGATTACTGGGGTAAGCCGTTCAACTTCCCGAAGCCAGAGATCGCGATCGAGCCGTATTTCCTTACGGAAGATGCGGAATACAATGAGCAGCATCCTGATTTGCCGACGTACGAAGAGCTGTATGATTTGGCGTTTGAACTGACGGCGAAATACGGCACGCCGTATTTTGATAATAAGGTACCGGAATATCGAGGCGCGGGCGAAGGGGTTTCATGCTACCAGTGCTGCGCGTACAGTTTCAAGACGTCGCCCGATGATGCGGACTTCAAGGATAAGATGTACTTCAAGAATGGCTCGCACTTCACGATGGGCGGCTGGCAGGTAATAACGCTTAACTGTCCGAGAGCGGCGTACCGTGCTGATGGCGATGATGACAAGCTGATTGCGGAACTGAAACGGCTGATGGACTGTGCCGTTGAGATTTTGAAGATAAAAAAGCGGTGGATGAAGCAGATCGTTGATGGGGGCCGCATGCCGTTTGCCACGCAACGACCGAAGGACCCGCACACGGGCGAAAAAGGGACGATGGCGGTTCATCTCGATGAGCTGGTGTATATCATCGGCGTGGTAGGTCTCAATGAGATGGTGCAGTACCACTACGGCAAGCAGATGCACGAAGATAAAGGCGCTCTGCGGCTCGCGGTACGTGCAATGACAGAGATGGAATTGTACACGAAGGAGTTGTCGAAACGCGAAGACATGGAAATAAGCTTCTCACGAACGCCTGCGGAGACCGTGGTGCAGCGATTCTCCGTGGCAGATATCCTGAATGAGGAATTTAGAGATAAAGCGTTGAGCGTGGTGAAAGGCGATGTCGAGCGTGCGCTTACGCGTATCCATGAGACACGCGATCTCCCCATCTATTACACCAATGGCACACATGTGCCGCCGAATGCGGATATCTCGCTGGCCGAACGGATCAACCTCGAGCATATCTTCTTCCCGGTCGTTGACGGTGGGAATATCATGCACATCTTCCTCGGCGAGGGCTATCCTGATCCGCGCGGGGTGAAGAGTCTTGCGCTGAAGATCGCGAAAACGACGCAAACGGGCTATTACGCATTTACAAAGGACATGACGGTTTGCACGGACTGCGCGCACGTGACAATGGGGTTGATGGAGGCGTGTGAGAAGTGCAAATCGACGAATCTCGATTACATCTCGCGGATCACAGGCTATCTGCAAGCGGTGAGCGGTTGGAACGAGGGTAAGAAGCAGGAGTTAATGGATAGGATGCGGTACGGTGGGAATGAGGTGAGGTAAATAAATATCATCCACAAAATCTCTCACGAAAATGAAAACAAAGGTTGCTGTATTATTAATTCTATTCTTCTTGGTTCTTATTTTAGTTTTCTACATCGCAAGCAGTGGTGGAATATCCCAATGGTATAAGGAGTTACTAGATCGACTTTCAAATTGGATTTAACTGAAAAAACCACTTTATATACCTCTCGTTACTTTTCCTTAAAGAACCAGCAAAGGTGGTCAGTTCTCAAACCCTTTTGAATGCGTTCTAAATAACGCATGAATGATTTTTTAGCTGCTCCAAAAGTCGGGCTATTTTTCAACTTTATTAGCAAAGCCTAAAGTAGGCAAAACTTTATATGTAATACTTCCCACTTTTTAATGGAGGTGATGTTTGTAGAATGAGACTTGATAAACTCACGGTAAAGGCGCAGGAGGCACTTCAGGAGGCTAAGAACCTTGCTGGTATGTAGGTATCTTCTCGCGTGAGATTTTTATTTTTCTCTCATCTCTCTCACTCAGCTAATTTTGGTATAATCTTCGCCCACTCTGTGATATCCTGAAACAGTGTCCGCTTTCCGGTCATGGATCTTTTTCAATGATTAATAGTGTTATAGAGTGGCAGTTACGTATGGCAACCAAAGTGAAGGATCTTACGGTTGGCGAATTGCAATCGTTGATTTCTGATACCATCAAGAGTGCCATGGAAGACGTACTCGAAGACATTGTGGCACTTTCAAGCGAAGAGTATCTCCGCTCTATCGAAGAGGCCAGAAGCGATTATAAAGCTGGCAGAATGAGACCAATTGAGGCACTTTTTGATGTTTAAGCTCGTCTTTACTCAGGGGCAGTGAAGGACCTGGAAACCATCGATACGGGAACGCAACGTAGAATTGCACTGAAGCTCAAAGAATACGCTGAAGAACCTCTCAGAAACGCCAGAAAATTGATTCATCCTAAAATAGGAACTTACCGCTTTAGAATTGGCGATTACCGGGTAATCTGCGATCTTGACGGCGAAACCATAGTGGTATTGAGAATTGGACATCGAAGTAGCATTTACAAATGAGCTTGTTAAAGAAAAAAGCAGTTTTCAGGGACATTTGGACGGAAAACGGCTATGTAAAGGTCCATTCAGATACGCTGTGAAAGCTCCTTCCAAATCACTACCCTTCGCACGTAATCCGTCATCGAAGCAGACCCCCAACCTATATAACTACAAAGTGAGAATGGAATAGCGATACGAAATGAAAAAATACAAATGTACAATGTGTGACTACATCTACGATCCCGAGCAAGGTGATCCGGACAGCGGAATAGCACCGGGAACGGCGTTTGAAGATCTGCCCGATGACTGGCTGTGCCCGGTTTGCGGTGCCGCCAAAGAGGACTTCGAGGTACTGGAAGACTAAAACATTATTGTGTACCGAGGCCAATCCTACTAGTATACCACGGATGACCACCAAGCTCTTTGAAACGATTTACCGGCAGGCGCTGCCTGCATTGGAATGCAGAAGGATCAAAGATGTTCGTATAGGCCTGGGGCTGGTAGCGGTTGAACTCGACGACGGTGCCCTGGCGGTTTCCTACGTGCTCCGAGACGAGCTATCGCCCGGCTGTGGCGTTATGCCGATTGAACAACCGTTGCGCGGCATGGACGCGAAAGAGATGGCTGCATGGACGTTTGAATACGACAACCCACTCTTAACCTCGTTAGGTGTGGCCGTGCTCAACAGCGTCGTTGACCATACCGAAATCGAACACCGGTCTCGTGATGATTTTTTAACGCTCTTACAACCGGACGATCAGGTTGGTATGGTGGGATTGATCGAGCCAATGGTTAACCCGATACAGCGAATAACCGCCAGGAAGCTGTACATTTTTGACCGGAGCCGCGAGGGCTCTACGGACGTCTATCCCGAAACACGCCAAAAGGATTTGTTGCCGCACTGCGATGTCATTTTTATCACCGGCACGGCAACCATCAACCACACGCTGGATTCGCTCTTAGCGTACGCGTCAAACGCACGCGAAATTATCCTTATCGGCACGAGCACGCCGTTGTACCCCGATGCGTTCCGAGCTACAGCGGTGACACAGCTCGCGGGCTCTCTGTGGCCAAAAACGAATCGGGATGCGATTTTCACACTGGTCGGAGAAGGCCGTGGCATAAAATCGCTCATGCGCTACGGCACAAAGGTAACTATAAAAGTCCCGAAGTCTAAATGAAGAATTAAACTGAACTGTAGTGCGTGTAGTGTAGTTTAGTAAGAGAAATGCAGATAAAAGGTGTCTTTTTCGACCTGTACGGAACGCTCTTGATGTACGGCAATCTCACGGCTGCCTGGACCGAGTGGCAGCGAGCATTTTACCAGTGCTTACAGGATTGCGGCTTGACACTGTCAGAAGCGTCGTTTGCCCTGCACTGTGATGACTTCTTCGAACGGCCAGAGCCACAGTTTCCTGAGGATCACCTGACCGTCCTTGAACGTCGCATCAAAGCGCTTGGTATCGAGTTAGGATTGACGTTGAGCAATAACGAACTGGAGAAGACCGCAGTGGCAATCGTCAACGCATGGCAGCAGTATGTTTCGTTAGATCCCGATACGCTGCCGGTGCTCCACGCGCTGAAGGCTCAGAAGTCGCTTGCCCTGATCTCTAATTTCGATCACCCGCCATACGTTCATTCGCTCCTGTCGGCCCTCGACCTTACGGGATGCTTTGACTCGATCGTCATTTCCGGTGACGTCGGCGTCAAAAAGCCCGATCCGCGTATCTTCTCGTTCGCGCTACAACAGACGCAGCTGCAACCGCACGAAGTCGTGTACGTAGGCGACAGCACGGTGGACGTTCAGGGTGCTCGGGCTGCAGGAATGCGTCCGATCCGTATTCAGCGGTACGAATTGGACAAAAACTATGCGTTCGTGGATTCAAAGCTGAACCAACCCTCTTCGGCGCGTGCACCCAACAAATCCACCGGTGCTGATGCGAGAACCATTGCTACACTGCCTGAACTTATCGCGCTGCTTTAGTGACGTATACGAACGTACTCGTGCGCTTCAAACCAGAAGCACCTTGCGCGCGCGTGTGCGTGTGGAGGGGGTAGTGGAAAAAAGCAAAACTATATATATAGTTTGTTACCGATGGAATATAGTGTTTGGCGTGCATCGGAAGCCGCACGAAGGGGAGAACTGACGGATGAATGAGATAGAGTTAATCACACGTTCTGGAGGCCACTTCTATCGTACCCCGATTGGTATTCTCCCCAGTGTGACGACTATCATGCGGGCAATTCCCAAACCGCAGGTGAGCGCGTGGAAGAGCCGAACGCCAAATTGGAAAGCAATCGCCGCACGGGCTGCGGATATAGGCACGAAGACGCATCGCATTATCGAAAGCTATCTCAAGAATGAACCGCTTAACGAGCTGTATTGTGACGAAATCGTAAAGCCGTTCGCTGCATTCCGGGACTGGCAGTGCACGAGCGGGTTCGAGCTGGTGGATAGCGAGCGAATGATATGGAGTGACAAAGGCTATGGCGGGACCGTGGACCTCGTTGGGTACATTGACGGCGCGTTACACCTCGTCGACATAAAGACCTCAAAAGCGGTCTATCCTGATTATTCATTGCAAATCGCCGCGTATAGAGCCGGCTACGAGGAACGAACCGGTGAGAAGATCGAAGGCATGGGTATCGTGCGATTAGACAAACCTACCGGCGCGTTTGAATGGAAAGAATACAGCGACGCTGCGTATCAAAGAGCTTGGGACGAGTTCTTCTGCCTCTGTGAGTCCTGGCACGGGTCCAATAACGGGGAAGAATGAGCGCAACAACAGTGCAAACGGATCTGAGCGCATACGTCGAAGTCAAGACAACCGATAAAACCCCGAACATTCTCGATTTGATTACACGATTAGTTACTGAAGAAGGCCCATGGAGCGGGACCGTTCATGAATTACAGGCTAGTTTGGGCTTGGATATCTCACCACAGAGTTTAGCCGTACTGCTCGAGCAATCACAGGTTGAAATCGAGCGCCATGGAATTACGATCGATCAGAAGCGCGACAACGGCCAGCACGTTATCGCAATCACGTACGAGCCGGAAACACGTGCAGCGTTACGTGAACCACCCCTATCGAGTGAAAACCCTGAAGAGGATTTAAGCCCGACTGAACAAACGATGCCCGTAGAATATCCAGTGACTTTTCCGTTTTCCTGGATTATCGCTGGAAAAAAAATCGCTACGGTAAGCGAATTATCGCAGGATGACAAAAAGAAAGCGAAACGAAAGCGTAGAGCCTGTAGCTTGTGCGGTCGTAAAGGAGTGGACTATGAGAAGCTTGCCAGTGGTTTTGCTCACCTCATCTGCGTCGAGTGCGCTACCCGTTACGTGCTCAACGCCTATGCGTTAAAACGTCGCGTAGAGCGGTGATGCCGTGGTTATATAAGGGTGCATCTACGATTTTAACTATAGGGAAGTGTGTGCGTGAATGCGATACTTACCTGCTGGAGAGGGGGTGTGATGGTCGTGAAAGAAGCGATGTTCTACGAGAAGCTGGAAGAGCACGCTGTTCGCTGTCACCTCTGTCCACACAACTGCAAGATAAACGAGTCAAAAAAGGGTATCTGCGGCGTGCGCGAGAACCGGGACGGGATCCTTTACAGCCTTGTCTACGGGAAGGTGGTTGCGCAGGCAATTGACCCGATAGAGAAGAAGCCGCTTTTCCATTTCTACCCGGGCTCCACGGCCTATTCGATTGCAACCGTGGGCTGCAACTTCAGATGCCAGAACTGCCAGAACTACGATATTTCTCAGATGCCTAAGGACCAGAAACGGATAGCAGGCGAAGAGAAATCTCCCGAAGAGGTCATTACGATCGCCAAGCATTACGATTGCAGAAGCATCGCTTACACGTATGTCGAGCCCACGATCTTCTTCGAATACGCCTACGACATCGCTAAGCTGGCACACAAAGAAGGGATCCGCAACGTCTTCGTCTCAAACGGGTACATAACGGAGGAGGCTATACGCACGCTCGTACCGTACTTGGACGGGATAAATATAGACCTGAAGTCGCTCACTGAGGAGCTGTATCATAGCAATTGCGGTGGGCACCTGCAGCCGGTTCTCGACGCGATCAAGCTTTACAAGAGCTTGGGAGTTTGGGTAGAAGTGACAACGCTGGTCATACCGACATTGAACGATACTGAAGAGGAATTCAGAGGTATCGCGGAGTTCATCAAAGGTGTCGGCGTCGACATACCCTGGCATATCTCGCAGTTCTATCCCACCTATAAGCTTACTGATCTGCCGCGGACACCGGTTGCCACCTTGCGCAAAGCACG
The DNA here is from genome assembly GCA_964443855.1 of uncultured Halobacteria archaeon. Taxonomy (GTDB): domain Archaea; phylum Halobacteriota; class Syntropharchaeia; order Alkanophagales; family Methanospirareceae; genus JACGMN01. Next base: position 16,823 of record CAYUEX010000013.1, read on the forward strand.
GGACATCGGGCTTGAGGTCGGCTTGAGATACGTGTACGAGGGGAATGTTCCCGGCGAGGGTGGCGAGAATTCGTACTGCTACAAGTGCGGCACGTTGCTCATCCGTCGTTATGGATTTCAGATCCTAGAGAATAACATGAGCGGCTCGAATTGTCCCAATTGTGGTGCCGTAATAGATGGTGTGTTTTGAGGTTACGAGGATTACACAGGAACACATTTCACAGTAAAAGCATTAATAACCGGCGAATGTAACGTACATACTAGCCCTTTTTAGGCGGGTGAACCACTATGGGAAAATATTCCTCGAAGCAGATAGCTCAAATTATTAGTGGATACAAGCTACTTGATCGTGATGGGGCGCTATCCTCGCTACTGAAAAGGATAGCAAATTGTAATAAATGCGCTTCGATTTATCCTACTCGACTTGACAATCCTTTAAACGCTTTAGTACGTCCAATTCCCCTTTCAACTTTGTTAACAGAAGATCAGATTAGTAACTATTGCAAGGGTATTGAAGGAGATGATGCGTTTTTAAGAAAAGTTTTCAAGAACTCTTCAAATATTGATGATGCGATCTTTCAACTTGATTCTGGGAAATTTGCAATAGGATTACTGCCGTGGTTAGATCGGTGCATGCTGTTCCGAAGGAGCGAAAAGACCAAATTGATGATAATTGGTATTGATTACAAGCATTTTCCTCCATTTTATGCGCGAAAAAGCGAGCATAGCTTCCCAACAGATAATTACCAGAAACGAATTAATACCTGGGGGCCAACGTGGAGGAATTTCTGGAAGAATCTTTTAGCGTGCCCTTACAATGAAGAGAAGGTGAATAATTTTTTAGAAGAGAACGGTGTTTTCATGACAAATTCGATGCTTTGTTTTGGTGGGAGCAATAATCCCAGCACTCATTTCTATGGATATCTAACCTGTTGTAGGAATCATATTAGAGACCTCTTAAAAATCGTACAGCCTGAAATTGTAGTTTCTTTTGGAAAGTTTGGATGCGAAAACGTTGCCACCATATTATATGAGCAGAACATTGACAGTCCGATACTTGAAAAACTGTCTAATCAGAAAATTCCCTTTTATAAAAAAATCAAAGCGATCAAGGCCGTTAGTGATTATAAAGAAGGAATCGCATTGAGCTACAACTCATTACCGATTATATTTTGGCCACTGTATCAGCCTGCACGTAGTCATCTCAACACGTATAAGGGAGATTATGACGTATTACAGAGATTACTTGACGCGAATGATTAGCCTTATGTGACCAATTTTCACGGAGAAACTTCTGATGATGTTTTTCCATCGTAATAACCAATGGTTGCTTTAAGTTTCTCGGTATAGTTATAGATTTCGCTTAATTTATCTATCGGTATCTTTTCTTCCTTTTTATTTTCATCAAAGAAGCTCACATATTTCTGCTTAGTATTGAAATAGAACCTGCAAATCGGCTTAGTAGATTTAGCATCAAACAGAACGTTACAATAGTGTTTCCAATCTTTCAAAACAACCCTCTCTGGATCAAGGATTTCATGCAATATCGCACGGACAATGTGATAACCTTCTATCTCTTCTTCTGTTGTGACAATCCCATCACCTTCTACCTCTTCAGGTTTCTCGTCCCCTGAAGCAATACCTTCCCCTTTGGTCTCCCCAGCACTTTCTCGTTCTAACGCTTTTACCAATCTATCGCTGATCTTATCGTTGATAAATTCTTTAAACGCATGGTGAATAATACCTGTGAACTTTTTCCGGACCGGTTTTGTTATCATGCCAGAGTAAACCTGCTTTGTGACGAATTTAACAAATTCATCTGAGGGCGAATCAAGTTCCACTCCAAGAATTCTCTTTATTTCCTTCGTATATTTCAGCTCACTTGCTGCTGATACTATTTCATCGGTCTTAAATGATTCCTTCCTAAAGCGTTTCAATTCTTCCACAAGAGGCTCCTTTAGGTCACGCATGTCAAGCTCAAGAAAGGGCTTCGCATCAAGTTTGTTCGCTTCTTCAAGATCACTGTAAAATTTATAAATAATTCCGTTCGTGAGAACTCCCACTTTCACATCAGTAACTGAAAAATAGCGATAAAGTTGGGATGCATGTTCCTTATCCAAATCTGTGTTCGCGGATTTACATTCAAATAGCATAATCGGCTTTCCACCTTTCATTACAGCATAATCGACTTTTTCTCCTTTCTTTGTACCCACATCACAAGTGAATTCCGGTACAACTTCCGAGGGATTAAAACAATTATACCCCAAATTGTAAATGAACGGCATAACGAGAGCGTTCTTTGTTGCCTCTTCCGTTTCTACGTGCTCTGACTGTTTGGATACCTTATCCGACAGTACTTTCATCTTATCTATGAAGTCCATACCAATCGCCTCCTTCTTCTGTGCTATAAACAATGTAGGTATATAAAAACTTTTGCATCTTGACTTTAGGTCATGATTCACAATACCAAAGAATGTTTTTAGAAGGGTCATTGAAGGCAGATAAGCTATTTGGATTAAGTTTAAACTATGGTCCGCCGTAGAACGGCTTCTATTTTTATACGAAGAATAGAACAAAAAGCTGCGAATATTAATTCGAAGTACTGTATGCTTATACTTTCACATAAACCGCACCTACTTCTGCCGAGAGATTGGAGAAAAATCTACCATCCGTTTCATCCCAGAACAGATCTACCATACTCACATTCAGTGGAAACGCCTTGCCCAACCATCGCGAATCGAAACTAGCTTCGTAGAGGTTGAAGACCGTTTTCCAGGCGAGGGCGGCGAGAACTTGTACTGCTACAAGTGCGGAACGTTGCTCATCCATCGCTATGGATTTCAGATATGGGTAATAACATGAGCAATTTAAAATGTCAAATTGTGGTGCTGCAATCGATCGTGTCTTTCAGTAATAATTGATCTTAATTACGATTAGAAACAACCTTCAAATGGCAAATTCTAATGGCGATCCACAAGAATAAAAGGATGATAGAATGAATGAGGTTCATTAGAAATGGATAGATGTAAGGGGCTCACCTCCAACGTCCCGAAGCGCTTCCTGACCACTTTGTTGGTAGCCATCATGCTGGCAGCTATCCTCTTGGCAACGGGGCCGATGCCTGCTTATGCTCAGGAGTTCACCTTCCAGGGTCGGGTTTTCGAAGGTAACGTTGGCGACGAAAGCAGGCCCTTACAAGGCGTTACCGTTACCCTCTATGGTGCTAACAAACCCTATCCAGTTGAAGGTAAGCTGATTGCCCGTACAACCACTGATGGAAAAGGTTGGTACGGTTTAAGTGCCTCCACAGGTTTTGAGTACTATTCCATCCACGAAACCAACCCGCAAAACTACGAATCCATTGGCGCTACGACCGTTGATGGGCAGGTAAGGACCGACGACTGGATCGAGTATGTCCTCCCTCTGAAAGGGCAAACGCTCACGGGCAATAAGTTCTGGGATATTCGGGTGCTCGAAGAACCACCGGCAGCAGAGGGGCCTGACCTTACAATCCTGTCCGCGAGCAAGTGGGAGTTTGACGCTAATACGGGGACGTTGACGCTTTTCGTAGAAGTGGCGAATGAAGGGAATGCCAAATCTTCCGAGACCGCTGTTTATGTTCAGGATTTCGAGCACGAGTGGCTCCACGAATACGGCTCAGTTCCCGCAATCGATCCTGAAAAGGGGATACCGATAGAGATACGAGTGGAGATCCCTGAAGAACTGCGTGGGTCGGAACGCATGTTCAGCGTTGCACTCGATCCGGAGAACGAAGTAAGGGAGACCAATGAAGAGAATAACGAAGCAACGACACCAGTGCTGCCACTCCCGCCACCAGAGCAGAGGCCAGAAGAAGAATTACCTGAGGGCGAACTGCCCTTGTTGGCGCTGGTTACCGCCGCCACTGTCATCGTGGTTGGCATGATCTTTACTATCCGGCGTGCTACTCAGATTCGGCGCCGCAAAGAGTGGCAGGAGAAAGCCGAAGAAGACGAGCCGCCCAAGCCGTGCCAGCCGTGTAATCGCTACTGCCAGAAGAAAATCAAACCTGATCTGGCTCAATTCAGAATGGCGTCCCTCACGCTCGTTGCTCACGATCCCGTTTCTACCGAAAAAATCACGGAGAGCGTAATTAACGGTGAGCTTGTGGATACTTTCAACGACGTGATCACTGCTCGGCGCCGAAAAGCGAAGCCCGAGGAACTACTGAACTATGTTGAACCTCTCTCGCATGCACTACTGCAAACAATTGTGGAATGGCTGCGTGGCGAGCCCGCCGCCCGTGATGTGTCGATTACAGGACATCTGGAAGGAAGCAAGGTCGACTGCCAGTTTATCCTTTATCACTGCGAGCGTAAAGGCGATCTGAATGACTGGATGGTCGAGGCAAAGTGGAACGCCACAATCACGCACGAGCGTGATGAACCTATGGGTACTTTGCATAGCTTTGATCCCTTTGAAAACGAGATTTCAGAACGACAGACGCCTGTGCTGATCAGACTGCTGATGCAGTTCGTCGAGAAATTTTAAAGGCGCTCTGTTCGCAACTTCGCACAAGGGCGATGTTAGACGAAATGCTCGCTCGCCACCAGCAAAACCTTTTTAATCATCCAAAAATCATTCATTTAGACTGAGAAAATGGAGAATAAAGAACAATTAACACCAAAAGAAACTTCAGAACCAGAATCTTATTACTTCGAGTTGCAAGCTTCGTGGGGTCTGACCAAACACATGGGCGGCTTGAATGCTACCCGGGAGCTAATTGAGTTATGCCATATCGACAGAGATTCATATGTTTTGGATGTTGGTTGTGGTGTTGGAATAACCGCTTGCTACCTGGCCAAGGAGTACGGTTGTAATGTAGTTGGTGTTGACCTTTCTGAGATGATGGTCGAAAGGTCGAAGGAAAGAGCCAAAAGAAAAAATGTTGAGGACAAAGTTGAATTTAGGGTAGCAGAAGCTCAAGACCTTCCTTTCAAGGATGAAGTTTTCGATGCGGTTATTTGCGAGTCTGTGGTTGCATTTTCAAAGGATAAACAGAAGGTGATAAGCGAGTATGCGCGAGTAACCAAATCAGGAGGGTACGTGGGGATGAATGAGGTGACTTGGGTGGAGACACCATCGCCAGAATTGGTTGAATACCTGTCTCGCGCTTTAGGCCAAGCGGAGTTCTTAAATCCTGATGGTTGGAAGGATTTATTGGAGAAAGCGGGACTTACAGGCGTAGTAGCAAGAGTTTACAAAACCCGTGCTTTACGTCAATGGGCTAGTGAAGTTAGACAAATGGACCCTCGAGACTACTTTGGAGCGTGGAGCAAATTTTTCTCACTGTACTTCAAGGACCCAGCAGTCAGAAAGTGGATAAAGGATATAAGCATTCCCCCTAGAAGCATTTTTAGAATTTTTAACTATTTTGGATACGGAATATACGTTGGTGGGAAGTAAAAGGAGGTGGCGAGAAAATATAGCCTAGCCGAAAGACGATTAAGGCTTATCTTCATTACAATGAGGACTTCCTCACATTCTCCAGAAAAAATCCGTATGAGGTATCAAACGAAGATGTGAGGGCCTATTTTGTATCATTTAGCTACTACTCATGACGCTGCCACCTCTACCTTGAACTCCGCGATCAGCGCATTGAACTTTTACTATGGCGGGGTTTTGAAGCGGCGATTGGTGTATGAGATAACGAGACCGAAGAAGGATAAGAAGCTGCCGGTGGTTTTAAGTCAGGACGAGGTTTTCCAGATATTTTCATCAGTGAGCAACCTAAAGCATAAAGTACTCTTAATGC
>CAYUEX010000014.1:0-525 GCA_964443855.1 uncultured Halobacteria archaeon
AACATTATGGTTATGCACGAAGACCCCAAGAAGAAAAGTCCGGATTCAAATACCTACTGCTAAACCTCTTGGATACTCTCTACCAATGTTTTACCGCGCTCTGAAAGTCGATAGTAGGTTGCATCCCTTCGCTCAATCTTCTCCACAATCCCATGGTTAAGAAGCGAACTTGAGGCATCAAACCTGCTACCCATGCCCCTCAGTCCACCGAGGATATTCGTGGGGTCTATCCCGGTATTTCTCGAAATCTCCGCGGGATACGACGCTTTAGGGTAGATTTTGTAGAGATACATGACAATCTCAGTCCTCACTCTGCTTCTTCTGAGCGACCGTAATACCACCTCAAATTCCACTTCTCCTTCCATTCCTTTTATTCCTCGAAGAGCTTTTTAAGCGCTTCCGACAGATTTTTCACGGTGAACGGTTTCCACAAGTATTCTTTAGCTCCCGCTTCCAACGCTGCTTTCTTCTGTTCCGGCGTGCCCAAAGCGGTGATTGCGATAATCAAAGCGGTTGGGTCGTACT
>CAYUEX010000014.1:535-21861 GCA_964443855.1 uncultured Halobacteria archaeon
TCTTTATCTCTCGTATCGCTTGAATCCCATCCATAACCTCCATGACCAAGTCCATGGTAACGAGGTCCGGCTTCAAGTCTTTATATTTCTCCACTGCTTCCTGCCCGTTAACCGCAAAGTCGACCACTTCATAATCCTCCTCTTCCTGCTCCAACATCTCAATCAGCATTTCACGCATGTAGAGCGCATCTTCCACGATCAAAATCCTCTTTTTCATCCCACTCAACTCCTTAGGTATTCCCCCCTTTTGGCATGGTGAAGAAGAATTGAGACCCCGTTCCAAGTTCGCTGGTAGCCCATACACGACCACCATGCAGCCGTACATACTCCTTAACGATGGATAACCCCAGCCCTAGACTCCCGGTCTGCCGGGTCATCGAGGTATCAACCATGTAAAATCGTTCAAAAATGTTAGGTAAATGTTCCGCTGGGATGCCAATCCCGGTATCCGCGACGCAAACACGTACATCTTCTCCACGATCTTCAACCATAACTTCTATATTTCCCCCCTCAAGGGTATATTTGATCGCATTAGTAATCAAGTTAGTGAAAATTGCGGCTGTCTTCTGCTTATCCGCTTGAATTTTTATCTCCGGGACGACGGTGGAGATGGTTTGTTTTTTTGCCTCTGTTATCGGTTCCAAGTTCTTAACGACGTTCCGTACCACTTCCGGGAAGAAGAACGCTTCTTTGGTTAGCTCTACCTTCTTACCGTCAATGCGGGCGAGCTCCAGCATCCGATTAATCACCTCTTCGAGTTCTCGTGCGCAGTTTTCAATAGTACAAATATATTTTTGCTCCCTGCCAGTAAGTTTGGGCTCCAGTAGACTCGCATAGCCTACAATCGGCGCAAGCGGTGACCGCATCTCATGATAAACCACGTTAAGGAAATCCCGCTTCATTTTGTCCAGCTCTTTAAGCCGCTCACAGGTCTCCCGAAGTTCCTCTTCCATTCGCTTCCGGTCACTGATATCTCGAAATATCGTTAATTTCGAGATAGTGCCATCAATATTATTCAAAGGCGTCTCAATGAGGTCGTAGGTTTTGTTCTTCTTACGAGTGTGCCACTCCCACCGCACGGTCTTCCCTTGCATCACCTCAGTATTTTTGCACAGCGGACACGGTTCTTCCCTATTATGAAACGCTTCATAGCAAATACCGCCGACCCGGTACCCATATTCATCGATCAAAACCTTGTTCATAAATTCTACCGTATAGTCTTCTGATACAATATACACGCCATCAGGCATGCTCTCGAGTATCAAATTCCGGTTGTCACGCCGTTCTTTTATCTCCTCTTCCAACTCCATTTCCTTTGTTATATCTCTGCTCACGCGAACAGTACCAATGGGCACCCCCTTTTTGTCCCGTAACAATGCCGCAGACATGCTAATATGCACGGGTTTTTCCTCCTTGTTCAATACGATTGTTCGATAATTTTTCAGTTCGCCCTCGTTCAGCACAAGCTCCATTATCCGCTCCGCTTCTTCGGAATCCGCGAAAAATTTCCTGTTGTGAGTCCCTATCACTTCGTCTGCCGTATACCCCATGTAGCCTTCTGCTGCTTTGTTCCAGGACCGCACTTTCCCTTCCATATCCACCACATCGATCGCATCCGCAGAACTCTTAATAACATTGTCCAGATAATCTTTTGTCTCTTTCAGCTCCTCTCCCACTTGGGCCTTTTTCTCGCTTACAACGCCGATAATGTACGCCACCACAATAAGGATAGCACTTCGTTCTAAAACAATGACCGAAAAAGTTAAACCCGCTACTCGCAATGCTTCTTGATCAGGAACGGGCAGAGGATACGTCACAAGGATATAAAAAAAGCTGAGGAAAACAGCGATGTAAATCGCTTTTTTACGGTACCATACGCCAGCTAAAATAATAGGGATATAGAACAGGTGTGGATAACCCACCGCTACGTTCTTGACGATGCCAAGATAAAAAGTTAAGAGGGCACACGCTGCAGTGAAAGAAAGTACAAGCAATCCTTTTGACGTGGGCTTCTCCATAACCCCCCTCCTTTTAACAAGCACGATTTCCTCCGCTTATAAGAAGAAATAAGTGCTATATCTTTTTAGATGTTTGTCACAAAGATCTTTTTGTCTTGTCTCTTTTGCCGAAACCGTAGGAATAGTGAAAACGCACGTGATATTTCGGCGACGCTTTTTCAGAAGAAAGTCATGAGCAAACGGGCTACGAGAAGATTGTAAAAGGTCACGGTGCAGAGCAAGCGAAAGCGTCGAAATAAACGCGACGATGGCTTCTTCTTGTACCCTCAGAACGGGCTTTACGTGCTTTCGCTTACCTCTATAAGGGTAACTTCATGCTCACCTTGCTCAATGGCGTTCTCAAGAAGTGCCTTTAATTCATCAGCCTGCTCCTTCGTTAACTCCACATCTACCCAATCAAACGAGAGGATTATATTACCGCCCACCATAACTTGGACATCTATCTTCATAAACTCCTACCTCGTGAGTTTATACGTATAGTTCTCATTCTATAAGTTATTTTCGAAATGTTACCAATATTTCAAAATGGAAAAATAAAAACCGAAAGATATTTATGTGGCTATACGTAATGTAGACCCCGACACCGGTGAACCAAAAATAGCAGATGGAGATGGTGTCCCATAAAGAGATCATAGCAGGAAGATAGGGGTTTTCAGATAAAATGGGTATAAAAGAATCCTTTGAGGAGGTGATAATGGATGGACGAACGTTAATAGCGATACTCATTGTCGCGATTGCATGGCGAACCATCATAAGCCTCGATTACACCGAGAAGGTGGTGATTGATCTCTGGCCGGATAGTATTATCTCGGGTATTTCTCTCTTCATAATGGGTTGGGTCCTCTTCGTTTACCTGTATCACATGTCCCGGAAAGAAACGGGGTGGTTAGTTTCAAATAAGATGTTTCAAGGTATTGCGGTTAGCCTGAGCGCAATAAACATTTATGTGATTGTTTACTACGGAATGAGATGGTATAGATTAGCAAGCATGGGAGAGGTGGAGGAAGCTTTTGTGCCGCTGGATTGGCTCCTAAGAGATGTTCGATATGTGATGTTGGTGTTGTGTTATTGTGGTCTGATATGGGCGGCGCGGTATCTGAAGAAGATGCACGATAATTACATGCTGCTCACTAAAGAATTGCCGACGATGCGTAAAGGAGCCATGCGAACAATCTTATTCAAAGTGTTAACTGATGAACGAACAGCGATCGTGATATTAGCAATAGCGTTCTTTTGGCGAGCGTCCATAAGCCTTGACCAACAGATAAAACCGTGGGAAAGTATCTGCTCAGGTATTGGTATTTTCATAATGGGGTGGGTCCTCTTCGGCTATACCAGTTCGTTGGCCGGGCGGGTGGTAAGCAGACCAAACATGGTAAAAATCTACCATGGAATTGCACTTGCTCTTTTCTCAGTAAACATTTATACACTTGTTTACTACGGGATGCGATGGTACAGAGTATTAGGCTTTGAGGATATTGCAGAAGCGTTAGTACCGCTGGATTATGTCTTTAGAGACATACGATATTTTATGTTAGTGATTTTTTATTGCTCGGCACTCGCGTTATCGAAGTGGTTAGAAAAGGCGGCAGTGGAGTGTGAATTCCTGATTAAGAAAGAAGAAGCATCAGAAGCATAATTCAGAATCCTTTTTAATCACTTTGTTAGAGCAATAGAAGCATTTAGAAGCACTTTTCGCTTGACAAAGGTTCAATTTAGATTTTTTACGAGAAGATGAGAGAGCCGGTATTTGAGGTAGTAACGGACGACCGAATAGTAGCAGCACTGATCGGTGTAGCGGTTTTATGGCGCGTAGCGGTAAGCCTTGACAAGACCGAAGCCCTTTGGGAATCTATCTGCTCGGGTATTTCTCTTTTCATAATGGGCTGGGTCCTCTTCGGCTATCTGTGCTCCATGTCCCGGAAACCAACACACTGGCCCATTTCCAACAAGATTTATCATGGCGTCAGCGTTAGTCTTCTCGTTCTCAATGTGTACGTGGCTTTGTACTACGTGATGAGGTGGTCTGAGCTACTGCATGTGGAAGTTCATCAGCCCTTGAACTTCTTCTTACAAACCGCACGGTATCTCTCGTTCGTGATCTTTTATGTTGCGATAGTATGGTCGGCGAAGTACCTGAAGAAGATGCACGAGGAGTGCAGGTTCTTGCTGTCCCGCTCGATGAGGCGTACACTCGGCCTGCGAGAAACGGTATTCAATGTGATTACCGATGAACGAACGTTGTTAGTAATGATCGGTATGGCATTTTTATGGCGAACGATCATAAGCTTCGACTACAATATAACCATAGGGGAAAGTATGGCTTCTGGTATTACTCTCATTATAATGGGCTGGTTTCTCTTTGGGTATATACTTGCATTGTCCGTGAAAGCGAGAGATAAGTTGGAGCTGACCAGGGTCATCCAAGGGATTACCCTCGCGTTATGCACGATAAATCTCTATGCTCTTTGTTACTACGGAATGAGATGGTACAGTTTAGTAGCCGTAGAAGGCTTCGTCGAAGCTTTTGAACCCGTGGATTTCCTGTTTAGAGATATAGGATTCTTCTCGTTAGTTCTCTATTATTATGCGGCAATTGTGCTGTCAAAGTTTTTAGATAAGGCCTGTGCTGATTATACGGTACCAATTACAAAGGCATAGATAGAGCCAATTGGAAAACCCACAAAAATCGCCACTCAAAAGTTTCTACTACGAAAAAATTAGAACACGCCCATGCTGTAAAGTAGCGCCAATATGTATGCCAGCACGCCGCACGCAAGGAGGAGGATTGCTAGAAAGAGACCGACGTAAACACCCAATTTTTCCACTTCTACTTCAGGGCAATAGGTCTTTATTGACTCTACTGCTCTCGGGTCATACTGATCTAAACTCAGCATGATCCTAACGGTGTCCACCGGACGTTTAACGAAACATTTCAGCGCACCAACGAATTTACTTCCCATACTCATTCCTCCTTCTGCGCTTCTTTGGTGACACAAGCTTCATCTTCTCTTTTTAGTTCACCAGTGTCTGTACCTATGTTACCCCTCAATATATAAACCTTCCGGTATTTGCGCGCTCTACTATTTAAGATAGCATACCATTTTAAGAACTGAATTGTAATAGCGAAAGATCGGAGAGAGGATGATAAAATGGCCGATGAAGAAGGACGAGGCGGAGAGGTCGGTGAGGGTGCTCTGAGCTGGGAAGGCGATAAAACGGCTGATAAAGAGGAAGAGAAGATTATCGAACTTGTTGTTTCGGTTCAGCAAGCCGGGAACGAACGGGGCAAGCGAATTTATTTTGATAGTAAGAGCATAGAAGAGATAAAAGAGAAATGCGGCGATGACTTCTTCCTGTTCAACGAGCGGATTTTACTCGCTTTTGTTAACTCCTCAGACGGGAAAATCACGCTTACTTCGCTCAAGGGCGTTTACAAGAACTACCTGTAAGCTCTCAGCCTGTTTCTTCTTTTGTAAAGAGTTTTTTAAGCACTTACGGGCAGTTACAGTTTTAATGGTCTAAATTCGAGAGGGGGGAAACTAATAAGCCCCTGTGGTGGGGAGATACAGGGTTCCCATTTAGAGTTCGAGTACTCCTCCAGCTCCACACCATACTGTCTGCTCTGGATACATCGCCAGTATCTCCTTCTTACGTCTCGTGAAATGACAGGGCATTATCAATTGTAGCCCCTGTAGCACTTCCAGGTCATCAAACCCATGAAACCCGCCTATCACACCATATAGTTTACCGAAAACCTTCGCTGCCTCCAAAATGGCATCCAACCCCGGGTGCGCACAGCCGGTTACCACAATCGTGCCTTTGCCTTCTTTCGTTTCTAAGACCAATGACTGCTCCTTGACCGGTATGCCAACTTCTCCTGTTGTATTCACCCCTGGAATAATCTCCTTTGGTTCTGATACTTCAACAACTCGTGCTGCGTTCTTCGCCACATATTTCTTCAAGCCGAGCGGGAACGAACTGGGCAGACACACGGCAACGTCAGGATGTAAAACCGCGCTAAGGCCTCCAATGTGGTCCCAATGCTTATGTGAGAGCGCAATAATCTCGATATCTTCTTTCTGTAGCCCAAACTGCTGCAGGTTGTGGGTCAATATCTTGCCTGATGCTCCGGTATCAAACAGTATCTTCCAGTCACCCGATTCGATTACGCAAGAAAAACCCCAGTCGCTTATGAATCCTTCTTTCGCTTCGTTATCATAGACTATACTTACTTTCACTTTCCTACACCTTTATATCTGATATTCCTTGATTAATGAGGGGATGATACAACGGCTATACGTGGAGCTTTCATCGTTGGTGGTGTGGATCTTCGCTTTTATCCGTTGCGAGATCCAGATTTTATAACAGTCTCGGTATTTGTTAACGCACTCATAACAACCCTATCACCGAGTGGAACAGCTCCAGGATGAATCTCGGGTACAGCCCCAGGAAGATCGAGATGGTCGCCAGGATGAGCAGCGGCACGCTCATCGTTAATGGCGGGTCCCGGATCTTGGGGTTATTTGCTAATTCAGGGTCTATGGGCCCGAAGAAGATCTTCTTTGCCGCTGCAAATGTATAGACAATCGTCAAGAGCACCGCAGTAATACCCAGAATGGCTATGGCCAATCCCACCGGCATGTTTGCTACCCCGAACGCGAAGATACCGGTGAACAGCACCCATTCCGCTGCAAACCCGCTCAACGGCGGCAGCGCGGAGAGGATCAATGCGCCGCATATCCAGAGCAAAGCGGTTATCGGCATCTTCGATGCCAGTCCGCCCATCTTGTTCATATCCCTGATTCCCGTCACGTAGACCAGGATACCCGCGGTTGAAAAGAGGATTGCCTTTCCCAGGATGTGACTCATGAAGTAGAACATGCCGCCTTCTACACTGTACACGGTGAAAGCAAACAGCCCGAGGACCGAGTACGATATCTGACTGATCGTGGAGCACGCCGCGAATCGCTTTACGTCCGTTTGCGCCAGTGTGAGCAGAGAGCCGTAGACCATGGTCAGAAGCGCACCCAGCATAACCGGTATACCGAACCATAGGAAGTTCGGATCGTTATGGAGCGGTAAGATGAGTACCCGAACAAGTACATAGGCTCCGATATTAGCATAAATGGCAAGCAAGCCCGCTATGCACGTGGGGTGCTCTGCGTGAACCGAAGGCATCCAAACGTGAAGCGGAAAAATCGCCATCTTGGTAAATGCACCGAGTATGATCAGTAATGCAATCCAGCGCACGAATGGATTTCCCTCGAGAAGACCTAACTGCGAGACGTCAAAGGTGCCTATCTGGGTATAAACCAGAAGAGAGCCAAATAAGATGAACAGTCCTCCAACAACGCCCCATAGGAAGCACATCATGGCAACTCTAAAGCGCTCGACATACCCGAGGAATCCCATGATGAAGTACAGAGGCACAACGAGCAATTCTATAAAGAGATAGATGAGTATGAGGTTTGTCGAGAAGCAGATACCCATGAACCCTATCGGAAAGAGGAGGAATAGCCAGAAGAACCGGTTGTAATACCGGAGTTCTACCGCTTCACCACCTTCGCCGTACAGTACCTCTGCCCGGTGCTCTACATAGCGTAATGAGTAAAAGGAAAGCGCGGTGGTGATTATATTTATTATCAACGCGACAGGTATGCTCAACCCGTCAGCCAGAAGTCCAAATGGCACCCGCAAATCTGTCCCCGCCAACATAACCTCGGGCACCCATGCGTATTCCTCCACGATTATCTCGCCCTGGGAGACTCTGACGGCCGCTATGAAGAGTAGCGCAGTCGTGTAGAGCAGCGCGGCATTCGCGATCAGTGCCGCTTTTCGCCCTATCTTCCGTCCCGTGAAGAAAATGATGAACGAGGCTATAGCGGGCACGAGCAAGGTCTGAAGGAGCGTGTAAGGTATCTGAGGTACTGCCATTTTATTAGATTACACCTCCTAGTGCCGGCCCAATCACCGAATGGAAGAGATTGATAATGAACTGGGGATACACGGCCAGGAAGAAGGATACCATGGCCAGGAATAGCAGAGGAATACACATCGTTAAGGGTGGGTCCTTGATCTTCGTATCATTTGCTAAGTCCGCGTTTATCGGCCCGAAGAAGATTCGCCTGCCCATCGTGAAGGTGTAGACCGCGGTTAAGAGCACTGCGAAGAGGCTCATAATCGCGACTGCACGCCCGACCGGGAAGGCTGTTATGCTAAACCCAGACGTGAAGACACCAGTAAACAGTATCCATTCTGCTGTAAAACCACTGAGTGGCGGGAGCGCAGAGAGTATCGCCGCGCCTAAGAACCAGAGCGCCGTGGTTATCGGCATCTTCGCGACCAAACCGCCCATCTTGGTCGTGTCCCTGATTCCTGTTGTATACACCAGAATGCCCGCAGTCGAGAAGAGGAGGGCCTTTCCCATAATGTGGCTCAGGAAGTAAAACATTCCACCTTCTATACCGATAACGGTCAGGGCTCCAAGCCCGAGGACTGAGTACGATATCTGGCTTATTGTCGAGCACGCTGCGAATCGCTTCACGTCTGTTTGCGCCAGTGTGAGCAGGGAGCCATAAACCATGGTTATAAGAGCCAGCGCCATCATCGGTATGCCAAACACTTTCATATCGCTATAGAGCGGTATGATGAGCACCCTCACCACCACGTAAGCCGCTATATTCGCATACACGGCAAGCAAGCCCGCAATGCACGTGGGATGCTCCGCGTGCACCCAGGGCATCCAGACATGGAATGGGAACACCGCCAGCTTCGTGAACAAACCCAGCAGCATAAGTAAGATAACCCCGGTAGCAATGGGATCCCCGGAAAGAAGCTGTAAATCGGCGATCTCCAGGCTGCCATTTCTGGTATACGCCAGAAGGATGCCAAACAGGAAGAGAGTCGCCCCGACAATCCCCCAGAACAGGCACATGAGCGCCACTTTATACCGCTCTATATAATCAGAATACCCGAATTGCGCCATTATGAAATAAAGCGGAATGATGGTCAGCAGCTCCATGAAGAAGTACATTGAGAGCAGATTCGTCGAAAAGGCAATACCCATGAAGCCCGTGGCAAAGAAGGGGAACAAAAAGAAGAACCGCGTGTAATACATCAGCCACGTCCGTTCATCCACGTCGCCATAGATCGCCTCTATTCGGTGATCAACATAGTGTATCGAATAAAATGCCAGAACGACACAGCACAGATTCATTATCAATGCCACCGGTACGCTCAACCCGTCGGCGTAAAGATTGAAATTCACTACCGGGCCGAATGGATATTGCTCAAAAAGTATCTCGCCCTGGGAAACTCGGATGCTAACGATACAAAGAAGAGCCGTGGTGTAAATGAGGGTGATGGCTGCAATCCAGCCTGCTTTTCTGCCGAGGTGGTACCGGGTTAACAGTATAACTATGGCGGCTATGACCGGTAGTACGAGTATTTGGAGAAGGATATACGGTATCATTTAGGTCACCACCCATAGGATTAGGATGAGGACAATGAGGTAGAACAGCAGTACGTATATCAAATTGAATCCTATAACACCGGACTCCGTCTGGAGGTACTTCACCAGATTAAAGAGTCGTCCGGGAATAGAGGGAATTATACCATGGAACACTTTATCCAGTCGTTCCTCGAACGGCTTAACCACACGAACCGCCATGAAGTTGAAGAGGGCAGGAATTTTTACGTGGAACGCGTTATCCAGTGGATTCTCGATACGATTAACCACGATGGGAAGAAGCTTGTTCGTTCCGTCTACGAAGACCTTGTAATAGGTGCTATCAATGTACCATCTATTCCAGAAGAACGTATGGAGCATCTTCATGGAGGGATGCTTCTCCACTACACCCGCAGGAGAGATTCTATCCGTCATATAAAACAGATACGCTGGAACGGCACCCAGAACGATAAAAACGAGCGATAAGACCGGAGGTACAAGAGAATGCCCTTCCTGATGCCCCACGGGCAGATGAAGCTGTTCAACCAGGCTGTATTCGAATCCACCCTCGAGTAACGGTTCTAAACCGCCGAACCAAAATGCGAGCCCGAGTAGTAGTATCATAACGGCTAAGATGCCACAGGCAAACACCATGGTAATGTGCGGTTCACCAAGATGCGCGCCTTTTTTCTCTCTCGTCTCGAGATTCTCGCTCTCCTTTCCGTAAAACGTCAAACCCACGAAGCGGACGGTATAGAAAGCAGTTATCGCTACGGTAACCAACGCGAGCAGGAATAAGCCGTAATTGTGGGATGCCCATACAGACGCGAGAATCGCGTCTTTACTCCAAAAGCCCGGTAATGGCGGAACACCCATCAGCGAGAGAGACGCAATGAACATGAACAGCCAGGTATAGGGCATATACTTCCTAAGGGAGCCCATATCCGTCATGTAGATAGAGCCTGCAGTGTGAATGACCGAGCCGGCACAGAGAAAGAGGGCCGCCTTGAACATCGCGTGGCTTAACAAGTGGGATAATCCAGACGTGAAACCGCCCGTTAAACCAGAGGCCGTTAAGCCCGCCACGCCCAGAGCAAGCATCATGTAGCCTATTTGACTGACCGTAGAAAATGCCAGCGCCTTCTTCAGCTCCACCGCGGTCATACCCTGGGTAGCAGCAACGAAGGCTGTGATTGCGCCTATCCACGCTACTAAAATGAAGAACGTTAGCGCCTCACCGACTCCCGCCACCCAATAGCCAAAGTAGAAGATGGGTATGAGCCGGGCGACGAGGTAAACGCCGCTCTTAACCATGGTTGCTGCATGGATCAAAGCTGAAACGGGTCCAGGGCCAGCCATAGCTTCCGGGAGCCATTCGTGCAGCGGGAACTGAGCGGACTTCCCGACAGGGCCTGCAATAAGGAGCACAATGGTAAGTGTAAGTAATCCAGGCGATTTGGCCATTTCCGGTATCCAGATTGCGGCGGTCTCGTAAAGAGTCAATATGTTTAGGGTGTGAGCATGGGCATAGATTATCAGAATCCCGCCCAATAAGAGCAGATCTCCTGCCGAAGTCACCACCATTGCTTTCAAACCTGCATGCGAAGGGGTGATGTATTTCGTAGGTGGAGGGCCCCCGATCCAGTATTTCTTCTCATCCATGTAGTAGAACCCGATGAGCCCCCAGCTGCAGAGTCCTACTATCTTCCACCCGAAGAAGAGGAATAACAGGTTATTGGAAATAACCAGAAGGAGCATCCCCCCAATGAAGAAGTTCATGAAGACCCACCACCGGGTTAAGGACGGACTGCCCTTCATGTACCCGTACGAGTAGACCATGATGAAGAAGCTGATAATGGCAACGACATTCGCCATCAATATGCTTAAGGGATCTACAAGCACGCCAAATTTCAATTCGATGGGTACGGTGAGCCAGGCGACGGAGCTGTCAATGGGCAACTCCTCCAGACGAAACAAATAGGGTATGAGCATCACGGCGGAGAGCGCGGCGAGGAACGAGAGTGTGATCGCACCATAATCTCTCAGCTTCGGGTGGATCTTTGCCAGAACAGGAGTTAAGGGCACCCCGATCAGTGGAAAAATCCAGCATAACCAGGCAAATATAATAAGGTTCATGGAACCACCCCCAATCCCAACGTTGAATTAATCGCGTCCATCAAGGGGAACGGTATCCCAAGAAGCCAGACAACCCCTATGACGAAACAGAAAACCGCGAAGACCAATACCGGGATGAGCATGCTCATCGGGATCTCGTCTACCTCTACTTCTTTCTCTCCCTCGTCTCCTACGCGTATATACATATATTCGATCACCCGCCAGAAATAGAAGACCATAAGAAGCGTGCTGAAGAAGATCAGCGCGATGAATGGAAATTGACCCGCCTCCAGGCAGGCGATTGCGAGATATACCTTTGTCACGAAACCCACGCTTGGCGGCATGCCTATCATCGCAAGTGCCGCTAAAATGAAGGCAATGCTTGTATACGGCATCTTCCGCCCCAACCCACGGAAATCCGTTATCTCCCACAGATCGAACTTGTAAATAAAAGCGCCTGCCACCAAGAACATGCAGGCTTTCATCAACGCATGGTTCAGTATATGCATCATCGCCGGCGTCAATCCTAACGTAGTTGAGGGGGCAAGCCCCACACCGAGCATAATATAGCCCATATTCGCGACACTCGAATACGCAAGCATCCGTTTCAGGTTATACTGCGCGATCGCAAGGACAGACCCATAAATCATGGCTATCGCAGCAACCCAGGTAAGTAACGTGGTGATAGGCATATACATCCTGATGAAATCCAGCGTGAACACCGAGAAACTGACCCGAATAAACGCATACGTGGAAACTTCGATGATAATCCCTGAAAGCATTGCACTGATTTCTGCAGGTGCAAATGAATGTGCGTCGGGCAACCAGGTATGAAGCGGGAAGAGCGCCATCTTTATGCCCAGGCCCACGATGAAGAAGACAAAAGCCGCTTGCACTACTCTACTCCCGTATAGCGGAGGCAACAAAAGCGAGAGATCGCGCATATTCAGCGTACCCGTTACCGAATACAAGAACCCTATCCCTAGCAGGAAGAAGCACGCACCGATCGAACCCATGACGAGATACGTGAAGCTTGCCTTCAGCGCTATCTTCCCCCGTGACGCTATCAACGCATACGCAGCTAAGGAAAATATCTCGACAAAGACATACAGGTTAAATATATCGCCGGTCACGGTTACACCGCACAGACCGGTAACGAGGAGTTGATAAACGACATAATACTGAGGGACTTTATCAGGCATTTCATGCTCGATGTTCCGCTTTGAATAGATCACACAGAGCAGGCTCAGAAACAGAAGTATAATCAATACATACGCATTCAACGCATCGACGACGTATTCTATGCCCCAGGGCGGCATCCACCCACCAAGCCAGTAATGTATGATTCCCACCGTAAGGACGTGATTAAGGATAAAAATAGCCATAACGAATTGAACGAAAATGGTTGCAGCGGAGATAAAACAGCACGATTTCTTGTTTAGCCAGCCGGCAACCAGAATAGTGAATGCAGAAAACAGCGATAACGCAACTACCAGCACAGGAAACTGTTCGACTATTAGCATCTACTTTTAGTTCCCCTTTTTACGGGACATATGTGACACGATTGGTATATATGAAACTTACGCCACATATATAAAACTTCCGGTTTTTCCCCAACGAAAATCGAAATATATTTATATACCCTTATCCTACAAACATCTTGTATTAGCTATAAATTGGAAATACTGAGAAGAGGTGGGAGTTTTAAGGTAAAAATGGGCATAAAAGATTCCGATGAGAAGGGATTAATGAGTGGGCGGACAGCAATTGCGATATTTTTTTTAGCAATTTTATGGCGGGCAGGGATAAGTCTCGATGGCGAAATAGCCTTCTGGGAAAGTCTAATCTCAGGCGTTGCTCTCATCCTCTTAGGCTGGGTTCTCTTCGCTTACATGTATCGTATGTCCAAGGAACTGAAGGGTTGGATAATTTCAAATTATATTTATCAAGGCATTGCTGTTAGTCTGGCCATTATAAACGTTTATATTCTTGTTTACTACGGGATGAGAGGGTTTAATCTACTTGGGATAGAAGTTTCGAAAGACTACGATCTCATTCTCCAAAATGTTCGGTACATCGCATTGGTGGCATTTTATTGCGTGGTACTGTGGGCAGCGCAGTATCCTAAAAGAATGCATGATGCGTATATAAAGCAGTCTAAAGATAAGACGGTGCTGCATATCATAAGTCCGTTTTTACACCCTCGCGTTAAGAAGCTGAAACAAATGGGTCTGAATGAATTAATAGCTACGGTGATAACTGACGAACGAACCTTGTTAGTGATAGTTGGTCTCGCATTTTTATGGCGGATAGTCATAAGCTTTAACGAAGAGATATCTCCTTTGGAAAGCGTGGTCTCTGGTATCGCTCTTATCATAGTGGGCTGGCTTTTTTTCACGCATATATCTTCGATGTCCAAGAAACTAAAAGACTGGCCGGATTTGTTTAGGGTCTATAATGCCATCGCCCTAGGTATATTCGCTATAAATATTTATGTCCTCGTTTACTATGGACTGCGGTGGGATACCTTAGTTGTGGAGCGCATTGGGGACCACTGGATTACATCTATAGAGACCTAAGATATATTGCGTTAGTGATGTTTTATGGCGCATCAATCGTTCTATCGAAATTTCTAAAGAGAGCACATGAAGAATACAGCGTGCTCTCCTCAGAAGCAGCATCGAAGGCCGCGGCCAGTAGCTGACTAACCAAAAAAGAACTTTACACAAACGGAGTAAGCTGTAACTTCAGAGTGTCTTCGGTGACTACATTCTCCAGGCAATGTAGTTTGGTATCTGGGCGATTGCAATGCAGGATAACACTTCCATCGAGCACGGTCAACTTAACGCGAGTTGTCACCATTTGACCTAGCCCTCCACCTACTATACCCCCAGAAGGCATTGCGAATACAGCCACGTTTCCCGCCTCTCTCAATTCCATTACCCAGTAGGCGAAGATCTCTAACGCGTCCTCAAGGTTGCCCAAGGCTTTCAAACGATATTGATACTCTAACCAATCCGTTCCGATAATAACCGTGACGGGAGGTTTTAATTGAGATATGTAATCCCTGAATACCTGAAACTCTTCGGACAGTGTCACACCTTCCAAAACCTTTACGTTCTCTCTTATCTCTTCCGTATCCCTTCTTATCTCAAAGACTGTAAGATACTCCAGATAATCCTCTTCCTTCACGAAGGGCACTATACCCCGCCGTAACCTCCGCTCACCCCAGCCACTACTTGGGATCATCACGCAGTGAGTCCCTTGCTGTATGCAGTTTATAATTATGTGCGCGATGATAGAGTGGTATCCCAAGAGGGATAAATCATCCCCGTACTCCAGCAGAGCCGTGCTTCCCTTGCTTAAACCCCCACCCAAAATCCTATCTAATTCCACACACCCTGTAGATAGATGTGTAGCTGTATGAGGCACAGGCTCCACCTTTCGCGGCTTCTCTATCCTCCTCCTCTCAAAGGGACCGAACGAGCAAAATCTGCCACCATCTAAGGTAAAACCATATTTATGCTGGTCTATTCTGATGCCCCATAGTTTCTTTAATACCAATTCCCGAGCCCTTCGGTAATCTATCGTTATGCGGCTTAGCTCTACTATTCCGTCGACGAGATAATCGAGCTTAGTTGTGTCAGTTGTTTCTGCTATGAGTAGCAATTTCATTTTGTATTTCGGTGAATACATCTGTACAAGGTCAGTTATTACAGTGCCCCACAGTTCTATCATCATCTCTTTTTCTTCTGCTGTTATCGCCTCCCAGCTATCAATAACGAGTATCGCGGGTTTTTCTGCATCCACCAATTTCTCGTAAAGAACGTTAAAAAGAGAAAAGGGTCCCGAAAAACCTTTTACCGCTTCTAGCATTGCTTTATAGTTCACGTACGCTTCATCGGGGATATAATCCCTTAATTCATCCACGGCAGCCGGGGATATATACAACTTAGTTGCATCTATTACGCTTACAGAGTCTGCACGCTCTTCCAACCA
Source organism: uncultured Halobacteria archaeon (assembly GCA_964443855.1). Classification (GTDB taxonomy): domain Archaea; phylum Halobacteriota; class Syntropharchaeia; order Alkanophagales; family Methanospirareceae; genus JACGMN01. The sequence goes on from CAYUEX010000014.1 coordinate 16,118, forward strand.
TGGAAATTGGTTGTAAAGAGTAGGAATTGAGACCCTCGTAGAAAGGTATATCGCATTTTCTCCCCTGAACTCGTCAAGTAGCTCAAAAGCGAGCATTGTCTTCCCGGTTCCAGGGGCACCCTTTATCAGCAGCGAATAACCACCGCCCAGCGATAATATCGCTCTTAATTCAGGTGGAATTCTACCAATCATATTACGTTACATATTCACGGGGTTCTGAAGTGTGCGCATTCTGCATTGTTGCCCGACCATGTCTACACTACGCACTGCTATGTGTTCTACTCCTTCTTACTACTCAATACTCTTAATACTCTTTGGAGCTTCTTTACACAAACGGAGTGAGCTTTAACCTAAGCGTGTCTTCGGTGATCACATTCTCCAGACAATGTAATTTGGTATCCGGACGATTGCAGTACAGGATCACACTCCGATCGAGCACGGTCAACTTAAAGCGCGTGGTCACCATATGACCCAGCCCTTCGCCTAATATTCCCCCGGAAGGCATTGCAAATACCGCTACATTTCCCGCCTCTCTCAACTCCATTATCCAATAGGCGAATATCTCTAACGCCTCCTCAAAGTTGCCCAACGCTTTCAAACGATATTGGTACTCTAACCAATCCGTTCCGATAATAACCATGACGGGAGGTTTTAATTGGGAAATGTACTCCCTAAACACCTGAAACTCTTCAGACAGAATCACACCTTCCAAAACCTTTACGTTATCTCTTACCTCCTTTTTCTCACCTCGTATCTCAAAGACCGTAAAATACTTTTGATAATCCTCTTCCTTTACGAAAGGTAATATGCCACGCCGTAACCTCCGCTCATCCCATCCGCTACTCGGGACCTTCACGCAATGAATACCTTGCTGTACACAGTTTATAATCATGTGCGCGATGATGGATTGATATCCTAGGAGAGATAAATCATCCCCATATTCCACCATAGCGGTACTTCCTTTGCTTAATCCGCCACCTAAGATTTTGTCTATCTCCTTAACTCCCGTAGATATATGGGTAGCCGTATGAGGCACAGGCTCCACCCTTCTCGACTTCTCTACCCGCCGCCTCTCAAAGGGACCGAAAGTACGGAATCTCCCGCCATCTAAGGTAAATCCGTATTGATGCTGATCTATTCTGATGCCCCTGAGCTTCTTCAACACCATCTCCCTTCCCCTGCGGTAATCGACGGTCATACGGCCCAGCTCTACTATCCCGTCGACGAGATAATCGAGCGGAGTAGTGCCCGTTGTTTCTGATATGAGTATCAAATTCATTTTATATTCCGTTGCATAATACCGTGCTAAGTCAGTTATTGCAGCTTCTAGCACTTCCTTCTTCTCATCTTTACCTCCGGTTATTATCGCCTCCCAGCTATCAATGACGAGCGTAGCTGGTTTTCCGGCCTCTTCTACTTTCGCGTGAAGAAGATCAGCAAAAGAGCGAGGTTTTGGAAATGCTTTTGTAGAAATATATAACTTAGTTGCATCGACCACGCTAAAGCCGGTACGTTCTTCCAGCCATGGAAATTGCCCGTAAAGAGCGGGTAATGAGACACGCGTTGAAAGATACACTGCATTATCGCTCCCAAACTCATCGAGTATCTCAAAAGCGAGCATTGTCTTCCCTGTCCCTGGCTCTCCCTTCAGCAGCAGCGAAAAACCCATACCGGTAGATAGCGCTTCGCTCAATTCACGCGGTATTCTACTGTTCATAGTCATAATTCTGCATAAAATGTTCTACATTAAAAGCTTTTCTATTTTTTGCCAGACGTTCACGGAGTGGTAGTAAGCATCATTCCCCGGTGCATGAGCGTGGATCTAAGCACGTTAAAGGAGATATATGTCACGTAAAAAAAATAACCAAAAAAGTGCGAGAAAAACCCGCGTAAACCCCTAAATTATCTGCACCAATATCTGGAAAGTTTTTTATGATTCCTAACCTTTGCCCACTAAAGCCTCTGACTTCAGTATGACACCCATTAGTGCACGCTGAACTGTCGTACATTTGAAGAAATAGTGCACTGCGCTTTAGAAATAGAGAAATCTAAGCACGTTAAAGAAGAGGTATGATATCACGCAGAAAACAACGAAAAGAAGTGCAAGGAAAAAACCCGCGTAAAAACCCAAATTATCCACATCCACATCAGGACAACGTTCCTTTAATGATTTTACTAAATTTTGGTCCCGTAAAGCTTCTGAATTAAGCATGACACTCATGGTGCACACTGGGCATTTAAAAAAGCATTTTACCGCACTTATGAATGGACTCCCCATATCCTTTTCACCTCTTTTTTATCCCTTTTTGAGTCTTTATCCACATATACACGTTACGTTAACTTATTATAAACATTTCGGTATTTCGCGGACAGGCAGTTTTGTTTCTCACTATTCGCCCCCTGTTTTGCGCCATTTTCGATTGCTGATTTTTTCCATTGCACTTCGTTCTTCATCACAGTGTTTCCTCTCGTTGAAAACCTTTTAGTATAGTTCACTACACCCCCAGCACGTATACTAACAAATAAACTACAAGAAATAGAATGATTAGAAGCAGCGAGGCCCCCAAGCCGAGTTTTGGAAGTTCCCCGGGGAATCTCACCCGTGCACCTTCTAACCCACTTTCATAGTCTCTCGCTTTTTCTGAAGTAGAAATCAGCCTCTGCGTCTTCAGCCTCGTCTCTTCTCCCTTTATGCGCAAAGCTTCCGCTGGATTTCTACCGACCCAAACGAAGAACGCTGCCATCTTCAAAACATTCCGGTCAATGAACGTGGCAAACGCCATCAAGGGCTTCTCACAGAACCATATGACCCACTTCCCAGAGATCCGGTAGAGCCAGTCGAGATCAAGTGCCATCTTCGGCTCACGATGCCTGAACGGCTTCCTCAGCACCCACCAGAATGCAGGGAATGCGAATAAGAAGAACATAGTCAACTCAACGACGATTTTCGGTGCGTACGGATGCGCTATGTAATGCTCAAATGACCCCACCTCTGACGCTAATTCCTCTACCGCAGGTGTTATCATGTTATACATCGCATACGGATAGACCGCGACGCCGATACAGAGTATTGCCAAGATTCCCATACCGATCATCATATTTAACGGAGGGTCATGTGCCACGATATTCGCGGGCTTTTCGCGTTCATGCCACGTAAGATATGGAATCTTTACCGCAAGGCAGAGGAACGTACCGGCTGATGCAATCTCAAGCAAGAGCCACGGCCACGGCTGGCCTGCAAAGACCGCCGACTCGATGACTAGCGGCTTACTCACGAAGACAGCGAAGAGTGGAAAGCCCGAGATGGATGCTGCACCGATCATCCACATCCAGAATGTCTTGGGCATGTATTTATACAGCCCGCCCAGATCGGACATTTTCGCGGTGCCCGTTGCCGCAAGCACCGCACCTGCAGCCATAAACAGGAGCGTTTTACACATTGTGTAACAGAGAGCGTGAGCAATCGCGCCCCCTACAGCGAGCCCTGTTCCTATTCCTATTCCTGCCACCATATAACCCCCTTGAGAGATGATATGGTAGGCGAGGACTCGTCTGATATCATTGACAATTAACGCGTAGATGATCCCGTAGACCGCCATGATCGCGCCTAACCACATGAGCGCCTCGTAGCCCGTGAACGCTCTAAGCAGCACGTAGATCGCGCTCTTCGTTGTGAACGCGTTTAAGAAGACCGTGCCCGTGACCGTCGCTTCTGGGTACGCATCTGAGAGCCATGCGTGCAACGGCGGCACCGCGCCATTTATCATAAATGCAATGAGAATCATCGTACCCGCAAGATCCAAGCCACCCGTAACGGGATTCACCAAGGAGCCAAAGCCCCACGCTATATTGCCGCCGGTGGCCTGCAACTGTAAGACCACACCGGCAAACAAACAGATACCGCCGAACGAGTGCACCAGTATATATCGGAATCCTGCACCCCGTGATGCCTCTGTCTTTCGATACCATATTAAGAATAAGGACGCCCACGCCATCACTTCCCAGAAGAAGAGCAATGTAAACAGATCGCCCGCAAAGACCACGCCGAGCGTACTTCCAATGTACAGGAATGCCGCTACGTGCTGCCACTCCTCCTTCACATGCACCGCATACACGAACATTGCCAAAGAGACAATGATAAAGAGGAACGCGAAGAACACGCTCAAATTATCCACATGACCGAGCATCAGCGTATATTTCAAAAAGGGGATCTCCCAGGTTTTAAGTGGAAGCTCACCGAAGACCCCCAATGCCATCAAAAGGATATCTGTCAGCGCCAGTATCGGTAAAAGGATGATGTACGCTTGCCGTGCTTTACCCTTCAGAAGGGGAATCAGAAGCGCACCAAAGATGTATATGAATCCAGGATGTATCCACGTTACCGCCATCACTGCTCACCTCCCTTCTTGAAGCTGTGCTCTTCATAATAATCCTCATCGCGTTTGAGCAACGGATAAACGCCGAGTTTTGAGAGTGCCAAGAGTATAACGCCACTAACGAACGCAAAGCCTGCGGCAAATAGTGGAATGTCCAACCACCAGAACCCTTCCTCAGCTTCGTGGGCAACTTCCTCATGACCTTCTTCATGGGGGACTGCCCCTTCGTGAGCTTCTGGAGCTGGCATGAAATGAACCGCTAATCCTGCAATGACCACCACGATCAGGCACAGATAGTACAGTTTGATAAGCATACTTCTATCGATTCCCATCGCTTAGATTCCCCCTCCTAAACTGGCAACTGCTATTTTCGCCAGTGATATGATCACATTCGAAATGGGATTCGGTACACAGAAAATAATGGAGAATAGCGCCGTTAGGGTCAAGGGAACGACCATGAACGGAGACGACTCCTTTATCTTCGGCTTCCACTCTGACAAACTCACGTCCACGTCTTTTGGCGTTTTAAAGAATGCGGTATAGATGATTGGGAAGAAATAAACGACATCCAATAGTGAACTGATCAAGATGACCGCAAGTAACACTAACTTGCCCGCTTCCAGCGTTCCCAGGCACAGGTACCATTTGCTCACAAAACCACACGCTGGCGGCGCCCCGCACATTCCGAGTGCGCCGATGGTAAAAGCAAAAAAGGTAAAAGGCATAACCCGTCCGAGACCCGCCATCTCACTGATATTCTTCTTTCCTGATGCTACCATGATGGACCCGGCGCAGAGAAAGAGCGTTATCTTCATGAAGCCGTGGAAGGGGATATGAAGCATCGCTCCGGTTATGCCCATCGGGCTCAGTAGCGAAACGCCGAATAGGATATACGAGAGCTGGCTTATCGTAGAGTACGCAAGTCTCCGCTTGAGATTGTCCTGAGCGATGGCGAAGAGAGAGGCGGCAATCATCGTAAATCCTGCTATCGTAGCGAGGGCTAGTCCCAAACCAAGCTCGCTCATCAAATCGACACCGTAAATGTAACAGACGATCCTGACAATGCCAAACACGCCCGCCTTCACCACTGCGACCGCGTGTAACAGTGCACTCACCGGTGTTGGTGCGGCCATCGCAGTTGGTAGCCACGAATGGAACGGCATCCACGCTGCTTTCAAGAACCCTAAGAGGAAGAAGAAGAATAATACCGTCAGTGCTGATCGTGACGCTGCATCAACGGTGAGAATTCCACCGTTCGTAAAGTCTGTCGTACCAACGAACGAATAGGTGAGCAGCGCAGCAGCCAGGAAGAAAACACCAGAGGTAATCAAATATGCCAGATACTTACGACCTGCAAACAGTGCCTCC
>CAYUEX010000015.1:0-21854 GCA_964443855.1 uncultured Halobacteria archaeon
AAATTGTAGAGAGCGATACTTGTCTTAAAGGTCTTTCAGCCAGGTTCTATAAAAACAAAAGGAGAGGGTTAATCCCTCTCATAAAGCTTTCTCTCCACTTTCGCCTGTTCTCACTCGCACGACCTGTTCCACCGGCAGCACGAATATCATGCCATCGCCGAAATTCCCCGTGTACGCGCTTTCCCTGATAGTTTTCACCACCTTTTCTGCATCCTCGTCCTTAACCACCACGTTCAGCCTGAGCTTTGGGAGCATATCAACCGTGTATGCCGTTGCTCGCCACTGGAGAGAGATCCCTTTCTGCTGGCCGCGGCCTTTAACTTCAGACACGTTCAACCCTGTGATTCCAATTTTCCCAAGTGCCGCTTTGACATCGTCGAGCTTCTCTTCCCGTATAATTGCTTCTATTTTTTTCATTGCTCTCCCCCCAAACCGTCTAGAGGTCCCGGATAACACGACGTGCCGTGCTCACTAATATCCAAGCCAACCACTTCCTCTTCTCGTGAAACGCGCAGTCCAATTGTATATTTAATCGTTGCGAATATTAGTAGCCCGAGTCCGAAAGCCCAGATGAAGACTGTTACCACATTGATCGCTTGCGCTATAAACTGCCCGACATTACCAACGATTAAACCACTCACACCACCATAGGTTCCATCGGCAAATATGCCTACCGCCAGTAAGCCCCACAGTCCGTTGACACCGTGAACAGATACCGCTCCAACGGGGTCATCCACGCCAAGTTTCCATTCAACGAACCAGATGCTTGCCATGACGAGAACTCCCGCAATCACGCCGATTACAACTGCTGCCCAGGGTGGCACGTATGCACAGGGTGCGGTTATCGCGACCAATCCTGCTAAAGCGCCATTACAGATGAGGAAGACGTTTGCCTTCCCTGTTCTGAAGTAGGTTGTATAACACGCTACCACTGCTCCCGCTGCGCCCGCCAAAAACGTGTTTACCGCAATTACCGCTATCCTCAAGTCCGTAGCCGCAAGCGTGCTTCCAGGGTTAAACCCGAACCAGCCGAAAAAGAGGATGAACGTACCCAGGACAATGTACACGATGTTATGACCGGGTATTGCAACTGGTGTGCCATCCTCCTTGAATTTGCCTGTTCGCGGCCCTACGAGATACGCTCCTGCCAGTGCAACGAATCCGCCCACTGCGTGAACGACGCCTGAGCCTGCGAAATCAACGGCACCAGCGCCGTATGGGAGCGTTGAAAGCCAACCACCACCCCAGACCCAGTGCCCGTAGATCGGATAGATCACTGCGGTCACGATGACGGTATAAATAAGGTATGCCTGGAACTTTGTTCGACCGGCCATCGCACCGGCAACGATCGTCGCTGCAGTTGCTGCAAACATCGCCTGAAAGAGGAAAAGCATGTTCGTGGTAACATCGTAAGCCTCTCCTGCCAACAGCCATCCGCTGTAGCCGATGAGTGCATTTCCGAGTTCCAACCCCGGCGCAGCTTCAGAGCCACCAAACATGAAGGCAAAGCCGACGACCAGGAAGGCGATCGCGCCGAGCGAGAAGTCCATGTAGCTCTTCGCCAGATAATTGACGGTGTTCTTTGTACGAATCGCACCAACACCAACCATCGCAAATCCCGCTTGCATGAAGAAGACAAGGAAGGCGGCAACCAACACCCAAACGAAGTTTATCGCTATCTTGACTCCTTCTAGATCACCGGTATACGTGCTCTCGCCACTGGGGTCTCCTGCCATTACTCCCGGAAGTAGTGTCAGTATCGCACTCACCATTATGAGAACGAACGCAATCACTGGAGTTCTTTGTCTCACCACTAACTCTATTTTACTTCTTTCCATCTTGCCTTTTTATCTATTATTCTTACCTCCTACTCAGAAATTTACCAAATAACCGTTTATTAGACTATTTGAGACTTTAGCCTAAAAGTTAGGAAATACTCTGTAAACCTTTTTAAAAAGTTGCCTCTTTTATTAGTAATTATAGCTATATTTTATTAGATTATTTGCGAATTAACCAGAAAAATTATGAAAAATTAAGAATTGGAATTTACGCATTTATTTAAAATACGAGCTCTCTGTTAGAGCGAACGTAGGTGTCTAACTAAAAAATGATGGCAAAATAATATCTACTTACGATGCAAATGCTCCGTCGCACTCAGCAAACATTGCAATTATTTCCTGCATCCTTCTTGTGTTTCGCCAGCGAGCCATAAAAGGTATCTAGAAATTAAATTTATTTTTCATTCGAAGATACAAGAAGCCAAATTGTTCAGCCATATCTGCGAAGGGCTGCCGGATTTTACTATGATTCCACTCGTCAACAATCTTTTTTATTGAGGTTTCATTCTCACGTTCTAATTGCTCGAGCTGTTTCATAGGAATGATATTGGCGAATAGAAGGAGACGGAGTAAATGCTCCTTTGTAGCTGAGGACGTCCCTTGCTCATATAACAAGGGTATAAGCTGATCAGAGTCTAAAAAGAACGTTCCTAATTTATCCCGGACACGGTTTGGATACGTATTCAGCGAGCTTTTACCATGGATGAAATCAGAAGCGGTTTTCCCTGCCAGATCACCGCAAATTATTGTGGGTATGATACCCTCGACAAAGGGCTTAAAGTTCTGATTTGCGACATCTCCAACCAGCAATACATTCCCATAGACCCATTCATCCGTGAGATAACGTATTGGTGCCCAGCCACTCTTATCTGCTATCACCGTTCCGTCAGTCAGTTGTGATTTCACCAAAGGGAGTTCCAAGAACTCTTCATAACAGCTCTTTACCCTCTTCTGTGGAACGATCGTCCCAGTACCGACATTAGCCGTCGTTCTGGATTTCGGGAGAATATATGCGTAGACTCCCGGTGCGAAATCGCCTAGAAAAACTTGGAAACTATGAGGGTCACGCAAGCGCAGATTCGTCATCTCAAAGCTCAAGACCTTACCGCAGGTTGTTTTCTTATCGATTTTAAACCCTAACAGCTTTAACACAGTGGAATCCACGCCATCTGCAGCAATTACCACGCGTGGTTTTATTTGCGTTTCGCCCTCAGGCGTTTTTACCGTTGCTCTGGTCACGGTGTAATCGTCTTTGACCTCTAAAGTAATGAGTTCTGTGTTTGTGAGCAATTGTGCACCTTTAATTTCAGCACTCTTTACTAACCACGTATCAAAATCGTTTCGGTTTATCATGTACGTGGTCCAGAGACTTCCGGTTCTCGCTACAGTGACTCCATTAGCCCACAAGGAAATTTCGTTGAGTTTCCAGATCAACTGTTCTTCAGGGATCTTGAAGGGTAGAAACGGAAAGAGATACGCACCAATGCCCTCACCGCATTGCACCGGTACACCGATCTCTCCCTTTTTGTCGATGAGTATCGTATGGGCGCCGGCCATAGCTGCTGCCCGTGCTGCAGTACTTCCTGCCGGTCCTGCCCCAATTACCAAGACATCACACGTAAGTGTCACCATACTTCTTTATCGATCCGTTTAGGCGTGCGATTGAAAACCGCAATAAATTTATTAAATATGCACCGTCATTTAACTAAATTCGTTGCATCTATTCCTTTTTTATTTGTTTTGTCTTCTGTATCTTCTTTGGGAGTATTTTCAGCAGAGTATTTTAAATTTTTTACCAACTATCGATTCTTAAATGAAAACAACCGAATATTATTTATATATATGCAACTTTAAGATTTGCAGTGAAAAATGGAAAGAATAAAAACTCATGTTAAAAAGCTAGATGAACAGTTAGAAGGCGGCATACCAAAAGGCACTGTTTCGTTAATCGGTGGAACTCCTGGTTGTATGAAAAGTACTCTTGCGTATAGTATCCTGTATAATAACGCAGTGAAGGCTAACTTGAAGGGGCTGTATATAACGTTTGAGCAAGAGAAAGATAGTCTGAAGGAGCAGATGCAGACGCTGGGAATGACAGAAGAAAGTGACAACTTAGGTATTGTGGATCATAGCATGATTGATAAGGAAGTTGAGGTGGATATGAGATTTGAAATTAATTCGATACGGAAGGCCAAAAGTTATTTAGATGATATTGTGAAGGAAGAGGATCTTGATTTATTGGTAATAGATCCTCTTAATGCATTGTACACCTTAACGACCATTAAAAACCCACGGCGAGAAATATATCGCTTCTTTACAGAGCTACGACAAATGGGATTAACGAGTTTTATTATTTCTGAAATCCATCAAGGCGATAACAGGTTTAGTAAATACGGGGTTGAAGACTTTCTTGCAGATGCGATCATACATTTAGACTGCAGGAGAGAGAAAGATATGCTAGAACGGTACATTGGGGTTATAAAAATGCGATATACCAATCATAACCTCCAATATTTCCCGCTATTTTATAATAACAATGGCTTTAACATCTTCACCAAAGAGGAAATGGAATTGTAAGATGAGGGAGTAGCCTCTGAATCAGTATTGTTGGACTGAAAGAGCATTCTTTAAGTAAGATTCTAACGAATGCAGAACCGAAATGTGGGACGTTTGCTTTTACCTCTTGATCGGTTTACTTGTCTTTTTTGGGTTTACGGTGCGGGTTATTACGGGCTTCGGTTCTACAATGATTTTGGCACCCATAATTGCTCTCTTTTTAGAGCCAAAATATACGGTTGTTTTTGTTATACTCTTAGAAAGCGCCATGGGCGTGCTTTTTATCGTTAAAGAGAAGCTTCGTTTTGACGTTAAGCCGATTTTTGTTGGAGGATTTTTTGGAATAATTGCAGGAATAGTTCTGTTCGGGTTATTATCGCAACGACTGGTGGGGTTAATCATCGGGGTAAGTGTACTGACGTTTTCCGTTCTCTTTCTCTTGAATATAACCTTCAGAACCGAAAAGGAGGGGCTCTTTTTCACGACGCTTGGTTTTTTAAGCGGTTCGATGGGTGTTTTGACCGGAATAAATGGGCCGCAAATCGTTTTAGGCTTGGTAAATCAGGGTTGCGACAGCAATTTCATAAGACAGAGCATGATCACCTATTTAATTTTGATAGATTTCGTGACGTTGGCCTCTTTTTCCATTTTGGGGTATGTAACCGCGAATGTATTAAGACTCCTCGTGTATTCTATTCCGTTCCTCATTTGCTCGTATGTTGTTGGCACGCATGTGTTGAGGTTCATAAATCCTGAGAAATTAAAACGGCTGATGCTCATTACAACGCTCTTCGCGGGACTCCTTGCGATTTGGAATTTTATCCCGTGATGGCATGAGGATTCTTGATAGAGCACCACTGGGAACAGGAGCGTCTAATTATAACGAGCGGAGAATACGAAAGATGACGGCGATGAGATTGCATCCCCTATCTGAATGAATAGTTACCGTTTTTATTTTAGGAGATCGGAAGAGAATTCTTGATTATTCTGCAGTTGACTTGCACTAAAGATATAACTTCTTATGGAGTTTCAAAAGATGTAGATGACAAGAAAAGGACTCGTGGCAGTCGTTAGCACTATTTTGATTGCAGGAATTTTATGGAATTTTGGTTTTCGTTATATTCTACCCTACCCTCTACCACTCTACCTAGGCTGGTTGATTGCCAATGGGATTTTCTCTTTCGTAGTTTATGGCTACGACAAATTCAAGGCCATACGGGGTGGTTATCGAGTACCCGAGAACCTATTGCATTTGCTGGCACTTTCTGGAGGTTTCTTAGGCTGCGCTCTGGGCATGGCATTGTTCCGCCATAAGATAAGGAAGACACCGTTCAAGGTTATAATTTTTTTAGCATTTTCGATACATGGCCTCATTTTCCTTTCTCTTCTACCGCTTTAGACGTGGCACCTAAGAAGAGCGTTTTAACTGCGTGTGTGCCTGATACTCCTTTTCGAAAAGCCGATCTCTAAACCAGACACTCAGCGATTTAGAGAAGCGAACGTGAGCACAGGTTGTTACTGATTTTCTGTAACGGTGTTGATTTTGACTCCTGTAATCTGTAAAAGCTCTTATAAGGATTGATTAGCTAAAATAAACCCATAGCAAAGCGTAAGGGGGTGCTTACCGAACTATGAAAAAAGTGAAAGAAAAAGTCATCCTTTGGCACGATGCTCATGTAACGAAAAAACGACTCATTTCAGAACACGAGAAAAGTGAACCGCTTTCATGGGCTTTTAAAAAGTCATATACGCGGTTAAAGGAACTCGTTGGCTTCACCGGTAAGAAGATACTGTATGATGCAGTCGACCTCATCAAGGATAGTTCCAATGCACTCTTTCTGCTCAATCCTACATCCTTCTGCTATTTGGCCGTGCTCTGTGCCAATTGGATTGTCTTCTTTGTCATGTATGAAAACCACAAATAGCTGTAAGGGATGATAATTGCCCGAAATCCGTTTTTTGCAGCACGCTGTTGAGATTGCTTTTCCGGATGAATTAAAGCTGTTTCTCAATGCTTACTTTTGATGAAAGGTACAGTTTTTTTGTAATAGTTTAAATGTACGCCCCAAATTTTTGTAATAACTGTTAAAAGGATTGTGACCTTAACCTATCCTTAGCAGAAAGGCGAAAGAGGTGAAACAAGAATATGGAAAAATTGAAGGAGAAAATACTTCCTGGTTACGACTATCGAGTGAAGAAGAACAGACTAAATTCAGACCGTGCGGTACGAGATAAACTTTCACGTGAGTTGAAGAAGTCGTATACGACGTTGAAAGAGGTCAGTGACTTAGCCTATAAAGATGACAGGCGTGATGTGGTAGAGCATATCAAGGACCTTCTCAATGCACTCGATCTGTTCAGAGCTGAGATCGAGAATGCCTCTTATGGCTTATCGCCATTATTCAAGCAGGAAAAGGTCTCGGATGAGGCAGTGGATCGGATGGTGGCATTCGATAGCGCGCTTGTGGACGAATTAGAAGTAATAACGAAGGCAACGGACCTCGTGTATGACCATGTGCTCAAGGGCGAGACAGCGGACATTATTTTACAGGTACGAACAGTGAAGCGAAGCGTTGATAACTTAAAGAACGTCTTCTCGGACCGAGCGGACTTCTTGCAAAAGGATCCGACGGAGGGGGTGTAGCTCAAATGAATAAAGAACCCACGTTTTTCAAGGATAGCGGTGCGATGGGCGATGTGCTGGGCGAAGCGCAGAAACTGATAGACGAAGCTAAAAAAGAGGCACAAGCGCTTGAAGAGGAGCTAAAAGCGCAGCAAGAGTCAGTTGACGAATACCGTGAGCAGGTTGAAAAGACACGATACCAACAGGTGATCAGGGAATTGATCGGTGAGGGTGTTGAAGATGTTAAAGGTGTTGTTGCAGGCATGGTGACTGAATGGAAGGAGAAAAAATTGCAGATGAAGCAGCGTGAAGACGAACTGACCATGCAGCAGCAAGCGCTTCTGGAACGGGAACAGAAACTCGAGGGCAGGATACAGGAATTTGAAACTGAGCAACAGGAACGTATGCGAGCCGAAATGCAGAACATCGCGCAACTATCAGCGAATGTGAAAGTGCAGATGGACGAGTTAGCGAAAACGAAGAATACGATTGACCGCATTTTGACGGAAGACGAAGCGACGATACGAGATAAGGTGCTCACCGAAGAGGATGTCAAGTTCTTACGATTGAATTATTACTCCTTGCTGCAGTCACGGCTTGCGAATCAGGGTGTAATCAATCCATTAACGGGAGAGAGATACAGTACCGATGCCTGGAAGATAAGGACAACGAACGAGGAACTCACCGCGAAAGTGACCAAAGGGGTACTCCCGAAACATACCGCTGTGGGATTCGAGGTTAAATTCATCGTGCCTGACGCTGAGGAAGGTTACATTTACCAGAAATTAGGAAAAGAGGTCGCTGACGTAATTACCGAGTTTATACAAACAGAAACGAAGGATACGAAAGCATTTGAAGCATTGGTGCTCGTGTCGCCCACCGGCTGGACTGACTGGGCTATTGAGAAGGTGGAAACAATCCTGAACATGACGAAGAGCGTGTATCTCGTTGATTTGAGCGAGCGAACGATATTCTCCAATGAAGGCGATAAGAAGACGAAACAGATTGCCGAGTGGTTCGTTCCCGTGCCAATAGAGGAGGAAATTGCTGCGATGGTTACCACGCTTACCAAAGAGATTGAGGAATCGGGCGCGCCGCAGTTCCGTGCTGATAAAGTGTGTGAGAAATATCAGGTCCCGCGCAGAATAGTGATGGGTGCCTTCAAGGACATGGTAGAAGAAGGGAAAGGAGAGCTTATCGCGCCGGAAGAAGGTGCGAAGGATAGTATATTGTTGGTGAGATGAGCAGAAGGTTACCGTGATTAGGATCTTTAATCTGGCGTTGGAGAGGTAATGGGGCTCAAAGTAAAATACTGAATGCATCGTGAAGATCGTAAACTATATGGGGAATAATTGTCCCCATATTTATTCTCTTAAGGAAAAAAAAGAGCGGTAAAATGTTTGAAGCTACGTCGAATTTGAAAAGGGGAGGCGATATCGATGGCTAAAACGAGTTTTGCCCTTGTAATTGTGGTAATACTCTTGGCAGTGATACCTATAGGTTTAGTTTATGTCACATCTCCAACGCCATCAGCACCAGCTCAAATAGCTCTACGAGCCCACAACTGGCAATATCTCTGCGCAGAGGGGGGAGGTGGTTGGGCAGTTACTGCCACCACAACTGCTGATGGCTATCTGTATACCCTTTCTGGTGGTCCTTCTCCAGAAACACCGCTCGTTGTTGATGACGATTTAGAAGTATTAGTAAATGGAAAGACTGTTTTCCTCGATAATGATAATGTCTCTACGAGAGATGGTCGAACAATCTGGAATGGTGCTCCCATAACCTTCGTTGCATCCTCTGGTGATGCACTCAGAATAAGAGCGACTAATCCCGGAGGAGTGGATAGTGAATTGTCACCATTGTATCTTCATGTGAATGCGCAGTTCGTAAAATTGAGTGACGGTGTGCCAAAGACACCCAGTGACGTTTTTGTATTCTTTGATGAAACTTTCAACATTTCAATACCTTCGGAGATAGCCATTACCGCGCCGAAAGAAGGCCAGGAGATTACATGGTCTTCGGAGGGTTTTTTGGCTAAAGGGACTTGTTCCGGGTTGGGAGGAGGATTAAACATATATTTGATCGTTCATCCTCTGACAACTGACCAATGGCGGGTCCAGAATGCTCCTCATATAACCGAAGAAGGAACGTGGGAGGCGACCGTTTATTTTGGAACAAAAGATCTTGGAGCTGGCGAGGATTACGAGCTTTATGCCATAATAACCGAGAAAACCTTTGAAAAAGGATTAATCGAGAGTTTTCCACCTTATGTTGCGAAGTCTGCAGTACGAGTAAGGCGAATTGCTGTTTCGCCTCTTCTTCAACAAAAATGGTGCTATATTTTTATCACTGCTCTAATCATTCTACTGGTGGTACTTTTCGCTCATAGATCCAGAAAAAAGAGAGCAAAGTTATCGGAGAACGTTACGGGAACAACGGAGATGAAAAGCCCAAAATTTGAGATCAATATCACCACAGATACCGGATTTAAGGTTGGTATGTGGGAACAACTACATGTAACCGCTAAGAACGTCGGTAAAGGCAGTGCAAGGAATGTTTTGTTAACGCTTTCGGGCCCTTTAGAGATTGGCGGTGTGAAAACGATACCAACGCTTGACCCCAAAGCAAAAGCAGAGGTGACTGTGGGAATCAAACCCAAAGAACAGGGTAAACTACCTCTTGAGATTTGCGTAGCCTATACTGATGAAACGGGTAGAGCATCTAAAATCAAAGAAGTTAAATATATAAACGTCGCAAAGGATGATGAAAAGGTCTCAGAGCAACCAGTGACTATTCATATAGACAATATTGGCGAGATTATAGGTTCGGGAGCAACCAAGACCGGTGATATTGGGATATTGAAAGGCAGCATCGGTGCAACCAATAAGCCTTCTAAAAAATGCCCGAATTGCGGAAAAGACGTATCTGGAGATGAAAAGTTCTGTCCGGAGTGTGGAGAGCAACTGAAATAATTGCTCAGTTCATTTCAAACGAGTTGTTTTCGAAAAAGAAAGCATCACGTGTCAATTATTTTAAAATTTTCAAATGTATCGTCAACAAACTGCAATTATTTGTCAAAAAAGTTCGAATTCACAAAAACATTTTATCTGTGTTTGTATGTCAGATTAGCAGAAGTTACACAATAGAACGGCTACAATTCTATTGTTTGCAAGCGGCCGAACATAAGAGAGAAGGGAAATGGTTGACAAAACGTTGGATTCAAAAGGCACAGGAGTAAGGGCAATAGGCAAAACGCTGGCGGTGATTGTTTGTCTACTTCTTTTGTTCGGTATTGTGACCATGCCAGCCGCTGCGAAACTGGACGGCTGGCAATATCAGCGAAAGATTGGCATTACTGAGAATTCCGGGACAACCTTGGTGGATTATGAAGTGATGCTCGATTTATCAGGCAGTGACTTCCCCGTACATGCACAATCGGATGGTTCTGACCTGAAATTCGTGCTTGATGGCAAAGAGCTGAGTTACTGGCTTGAAGCGTTTAATCCAAAGACAAAGACGTGCAAGATTTGGATAAAAGTGCCGAAGCTACCGGCAAAGGATTCTGTTACCGTGATGATGTATTCCGGGAATCCCGGTGCTTCTTCGCGAAGTAGTGGGGCTGCGACCTTTGAGTTCTTTGACGATTTTGAGGGCAAAGACCTTAATCCAAACATTTGGGCGCACGATGCGTCTGCAGGCGGATCGTATTTCGTTAGTGACAGTCATCTAGCACTCTATTGCGGTGGGAGTGACTGCAATTCCATTGTAAAGACAAAAACGGCAAAAGTTTTTGAGAAGGATAACGTGGCTATCGAGATGTACGGCTACGAAACGGATTATGGTTACGATAGCGATCACTGTACCAGATTCTCGTGTTCCGCACGAACGGCTAATTATGCACAAATGCCTTCAGGGTCGCCCTGCTATAGCTACATAACTACCTCGTTCCAACAAGACAAAGCTCCGTTACCGTTCAATGTGCGTCAAAAGCGGGGAATAATGCATCTCGGTACAGAGGGAACCCAGTTTTATACCGAGTTAGAAAACGGCATCAAGTATACCGATCGGACTCAATATTACAATTCCGGAACTGAATGGGGCATTGAGTTTTATTGTTACCATGCTAAATTCTGGATAGACTGGGTACGAATCCGCAAATATACCGCTTCCGAACCCACCGTTGTCCAATCTCCTGATGTGTCCCTCATACCAACGACACCTGCGCCTTCTAATTCTACCCCACCACAGTATTTCATAGGCGGTGCCGCTGTTATTGTACTCCTACTCATCGCGGGTATCAGCATATCACGGAAGGGTAAGAGTAACGACTACTCAAAACCACAACCACCTCGTGAGCCAAGGCCAACAATGGAGCCCGTCACACCAGAACCATCACGTGAATCTGCACCCATTGAACCAGTACCTCAAAGTGCTGTTTCAGTAGAAGAACGAACGGTTGCTACATCAAGTGCCGTGAACTACCAGCGCACACTGATTCTGTACAAAGTCAAGGTAGAAAATAAGCTTTCAAAACCGATCAGCGATATCAAGGTAAAAGCATTTGTCCCCGACGTGTTCTTGACAAAAGAGGACGAGAAGACGATTGGGATGCTTGAGCCGGACAATGCACGTACCGTCACGTTTGAGATCAGACCAACAGGCGAATGTGGCGAGTGCAACCTCTCCGGTAGAGTCACGTACTACAATCATCTCATTGACAAACGCGAGGAGATCGAAATTCCCGTGAAAGCCGTGAGCATAATCTGCCCGTTGTTAAAAGCGCGAGAGATAAGCGAAGACGCGTGGAGAACGTTAAACAGCAGTTTAATCGAGGCGAGTGAGAACACAAAGGAAGAGATTCCGATCGCAGCTAAGAGTTTGTTTAACATGGTCACGGACATCGTGAAGGACTTGAATCTTTACCTGGTGAGTGAGAGTGTTACGGAAGATGACAGTTTCTTCAGAGGCGTTGCACGGTTCTACGGCGAGGGTGTTAAAGAGTTGAAGTATGCGGCACAGATCGAGGCGATTGGGGGACCGAAGAAGTCGCAACTGATCCTGAATTCGTGGGCCGAGCGTGAGGATGCACTCACGGGATTTTACTACAAGATACTTGATGAGATTGAGAAGCGAATACGTATTAAGGACCACATAAATGACAGCATTGTTCAACAGTTCTATCACATAGGAACGGTCGTCAAGGATAGTGTGGTGCAGCGTTCGACGATTGGTGTCGGTACCGATACGAAGTGCCCAAAATGTATGCATGAGATATCGGAAGAAGAGAAATTCTGTCCAAATTGCGGAGAGCAATTGAAATAGCTATTACATTACAGTTATTCCGTAACAAGCATTATTATAGAGCCCGCTCTTGTTAATTCTAGTGGCTGCGATGGAAAGTGCCAAATACTATGATATACGAAAGATCGATAGTTAATGGTGACGCAGTACATGAGACGTGAAGCAATAAATTTAAAGGAGAGGTGCTGAAAGTGCTGAAAATGCGTAAAATAATGTTTGTGGCTGTGCTTGTTTTAGCCTGTTTACTAATGCTACCTGCCTCTGCCGTAGGGTACATCATCGGCGCTGCTGTACTAGCACTTATCCTAGTCGCTGGTATTGGCATAACACGGAAGGGAAAGAGTGGTGCTCAAACAAAACCACAACCACCTGCTCCGCCACAATCCAAGCCAGATCAAAAATCAATCTCTCCTTCGCCACCTGCATCTGCCGCCAAACCTACCCAACTACCACCAGCAATCGAAATAAAACGAGGCTACGAAGTATTGCCAAACAATGACCTCAGATTTGGCATCCGCATCAAAAATGACACTGAATTCTTGATTGCTGATGTGGAAACCAAACTCGACCTTCCAAAAACACTATTTACGCTAAAAGGGGATTCAGTGCAATCACTTGCCAATATTCACCCGAACGGCGAACGAACTGCAACGTACGTACTGACACCACGTGGCTGTATCCACAACGAAGATATAGAAGCGACTGCCTTCTACCGAGATCACACCGGCAAAAAACAAACCATACAGATGCGCCCCAAAGAAGTGCATTGCGTTTGCCCATTCCTCAAGGGAAAAGCGATGCGTGAAGGTGAATTCGCTGAACTCGCAGATAGAGGTGAATATATTCAGGAAGGGCTCTCCTTTAGCGGCATCAGCGTCAATAAGATTGCTGAGTTCATCAAAGAGTCCTGTGCACACCGGCTTTATGTTATTAGCGAGCATGACATTGGTACCGCGAGAATCGTTAATCTTGCGGGCGAATCACTAGGAGAGAAAGCATATTATCTCCTCACTGCGGTCATTCAGCCACATAACAACGTTACTCATGTTGCACTTCGTGCCTATTCGGACAAGCCTTACGGGCTGCACGGTTTTTTGAACGAGATTGCTAACAGCATACGGCATCTCGTGAGTTCTGTCCAATCGGCGAAAGAAATCGGCATCATCGAGAGTAAGCAGGTAATCACTATCATTGACTCGGTTGTGCAGAGAACGAGTTTCGGCGGGACTGGTGAAGGACCAGGTGCACCAGGTATCACTATTGAAGGTAGTGTGGTGCAACGTTCTGCGATTGGTGACAGTGCAGATAATGGCAAAAAATGTTCTCATTGTGGAAAAGGTATGTCTGAAGATGAACGGTTTTGCCCAAATTGCGGAACGCAAATGAAATAAAAGATAAGAAATGAAGTAGTACTGGCATAAAAAAATGAAACTAAAAAAATTCGGGACGGCCATCCTGATAGGGTTGCTTCTTTTTGGCGCACTGGGATTTGGGGTAGGGCAGGTCACGGCAACCGAAGCCGTAGATTATGATGCGTTAATTTGGTATTTGCCTGATGCTCCCGACGGGTGGGTAGAAGAGGAACCTGATGGGATGACGTTTAACATCGACGACGGTACGTGGAGCGTGGCAACGTTAGGTTATTCAAACTATGATGATGATCTCGTGTTCGTGACCGTTGGGATTATGGACTCGGCATACTATACGGTCGGCTGGTGGGAAATGTGGGATGAACTGTACGCGTATGATGATGTGGGTGGCTATGCAGAACCTGTAACCGTCAACGGCTATCCAGCATGGGAGGTGTATTCAGCGGACTGGAATGAGTATAGCCTTTTTATTAGCATCGATGGAAGGTTCATGGTTAATATTCACACCGACAGCGATTGGTACACACTCGACGAATTTGCCAACGCGATCGATTATGAGGGTATCGCGGAATTAGGTGAAGAAGTCCCGACGTACATATCCCCCGACCTCACTGAAGAGCCATTTGAACCTTACTACCCCCTAGAACCAACACCGACGCCCCCCGATCCTGGACCGTTCCTTTCCTTTATCCCCGTTATTGCACTCATCATTATTTTTATCGTTGCCCGATCGTGGAGGAAGGGAGGTAGATCTGCAAAACCACAACCACCTACACAACCGCAGCCACCTACTGAACCGCCAAAACCAATGCCCGAACCGCTGCCCAAACCGGAACCTGTCATTGAACCTGTATCCACCCCACAAGAACCTAATATAACCATTACCTCTGCGTTTGGCTACAAAGGTGCAACGATCATTCATAAAATTAAAGTTGAGAACCATGCATCGGAGACGGTGGGCGATATTAAAATCCGCCTATTCGTGCCTGAGGTGTTCCTGCTCAAGGATCAGGAGAAACAGATTGGACTGCTCAAATCAGGGGAATCTAAGACCGTTACGTTTGATATCAGACCAACGGGCGAATGCGGCGATTGTGAAGTTTCTGGCAGAGCGACCTATTATGACTATGCAAGTAGGAAGACAAGGGAAGTAGATATACCTGCCAAATCGCTCAGTATCGTCTGCCCTATGCTAAAAGCTCAGAAGATTGACAAACAGGCATGGAAAGATACCGTGATGCGCCTCATCCAGGCAGAGGAGAGCACAAAGGAGATTGAAATCCCGGCCGAGACGCTGTTTACCATGGCGTCGCGAGTGATCGAAGATCTGAACATGTTTCTGTTAGAACCTGAAGTTACGTCCACAGCGCAGTTGTTTAATGGCGTCGCGCGATTTTTTGCGAAAGGTGTGAGAGAACTCACGTATGCGGCCCAGATCGAGGTCGTGGGTGGCACAAAGAAATCAAAACTCATACTGCGCGTATGGGCGGAGAAGGAAGAGGCTTTAACCGGGTTTTATCATGGGATCCTCGACGAGATCGAGAAACGCGTGCAGGTCAAGGGGTACATTGATGACAGTCTTGTGCAGCAATATTATCAGGTCGGAACGCTGGTCAAGGACAGTGTCGTGCAGCGGTCTAAAATTGGTGCCGAAGGCGAAGCGGGTAAAAAGTGTCCTCGGTGCGGTAACGCGGTATCTAAAGATGAACGATTCTGTCCGAAATGCGGTGAGAAGTTACAATGACTCTTCATTACACGTTTAGCGTAACAAGCATAATAACAGACAATTTTGTCATTACTAACGGAACGGGGTGTGAGAGAGGAGGAACCCAAAACGGAATAGGGAAGAGGAGTGGTAACAATGCCGAAGTCGCAGCGTATTAGGACGTTTGTTTCTGAACAAATTAGGGTACTGAGATTCATATTTACTGAGGGTAAAGTCCCCAAATGGCTACGAGTTTACGCAGTTTTTTGGAGCTTTTGGGCATTTTTGTGTATTCCGGCTTGTTTAGAGTTAATGGTAGAGAATTTTATAGAGGGTATTTTGGTCTTCCATATTCTTGTTGGGATGCCGTACATTCCCATTTACTACTGGGCGAATAGGCACTCGGTTCTGGAGAAACTCTCTGAACAGGAAGCAGAAACGACCATCACACGGTTAGATCAACTCAATGATCGGGGCAGTGAACTCAAAAAAGCACGAACGTCTGCTGAACCTCAAGGCTCTGCACACCCACAACCTCATGTGGAACTTCCAAAGCCTACGATAAAACCGCCTACCGCGCCCGAACCGAGCCGTGAACCTGCACCGGTTGTCCAAGAATCGGGTATTCAGATTACGTCTGCTTTTGGCTACAAAGGGGCAAGTATTATCCATAAAGTGAGCGTGGCAAATCCGACGGAAGAGACCGTGGGCGATATTAACCTCCACCTGTTCGTGCCAGAGGTGTTCCTGCTCAAGGACACGGAGAAACACATTGGATTGCTGAAGCCCGGTGAATCGAAGACGGTTACCTTTGATATCAGACCGACGGGCGAATGCGGCGATTGTGAGGTTTCTGGCAGAGCGACTTATTATGACTATGCGAGCAAGAAGACGAAAGAGGTAGATATTCCCACCAAATCGCTCAGCATCGTCTGCCCTATGCTTAAAGCTCAGAAGATCGACAAGTCCGTGTGGAAGGATTCGGTTACTCAACTCATCCAGGCGGAGGAGAGCACAACGGAGATTGAGATCCCGGCTGAGACCCTGTTTACCATGATCTCTCGCGTGATCGAAGATATGAATATGTTTATGCTTGAACCTGAGGTTACGTCCACGCCGCAGTTGTTTAATGGCGTCGCGCGATTCTCTGCGACAGGCGTCAAAGCGCTTACCTATGCTGCTCAGATAGAGGTCGTCGGCGGTGCGAAGAAATCGAAACTCATACTCAAGGCATGGGCCGAGAAAGAAGAGGCGCTCACCGGATTTTATCATGGAATCCTTGACGAACTCGATAAACGGGTTCATGTTAAGGGCTATATTGACGATAGCATAGTGCACCAGTTTTACCAGGTCGGGACGCTGGTCAAGGACAGTGTGTTACAGCGTTCAACTATTGGTGCTGAAGATAAAGCGGGTAAAAAATGCCCTCGTTGTGGACGAGCAGTTTCAGAGGATGAACGGTATTGTCCGGAATGTGGTGAGCGACTACAATAACAATTCATTACAGTTTTACCGTAACAACCGTTATAAACAGACGGACTTTAGATAAACACAGAAATGGCATCTGTACATGCTTTTAAAGAAGGTAAAAAAGAGAGGTAAAAAAAAATGTTTGGCAAAATAAAGTGCAGTAATTGTGGAGCAGTGAACGATAAAAAGAGTACGTTCTGCTTACAGTGTGGAAGCCCTTTGTCTGGGACAACATGTAGTAGCTGCGGCAAGCCATTGGGTCAGAATGTTGACTTCTGCCCGCACTGCGGTGCACGTATCAGTGACGTTGCAGAACGCCGGGGTGACGTGACACCGGTTGTGGAAGAGAAGGGTAAAGTAAGGGTGTGGCAACGGAACCCGAACGACTTTGCACGGCGATTCGAGGTCAGTGACATCAAAGGATTGTTCAGCAAGAAGATAACCGTTATGTCCGGCACAAAAGCACTCTTTTTACAAGGCGGGCGATTTTCCGGGGACTTACCTCCCGGGACGTACACCGTTGGCGGCCTTACCCAGGCGATAAAAACTCTGAATCTCGCAGAAAAGGCGACCGTAATCCTGGTTGATGACGCGGATGTTGGGCTTGACTTCAGCATCGGCGGCTTGCGAACAAAGGAGAACTTTGATGCTGGTGTGAAAGGGCGGATCGTGGTGAATACCGAGGAGCCGATACTCCTTTTCAACAATCTCATGAAAGGTCGGGAACACGTAGAGGCAACCGAGCTTGAAGCTCTGCTGCGGAACGAGATGCTGAATGTACTGCAATCGAAGCTCCAGCAGTATTCGTTCGAGGAGTTGTACGGCAATCTCGACTTGAAGAAAGAGCTCGAACAGGACTTTGAACACCAGTTGAGCACAACCTTGAGTCGCGTTGGTCTAAAACTCGTCCACATGCCCTATTTTGATTATGATGAAAGCTACTGGAAGGATTTGATTGAAAAAGGAGCTAGGATTGACAAAGAAGGAGCGAAGCTCGGGTTAGAGGAGCAAGAGGAAGGTCTTGAGGATAAGCGACTCGGACTCACGAAGCGGATGCGAGCACGGCTCACGGATGATACGATGAATGAATTCCGGAATGCCGAGGATTTGGAGAAGTTTGTGTACGAGCTCGATAAGGATAAAGTCATCCGCGATAACGAGATGATCGAGCTCAAACAGATATTTGATGAGAATCACGAGGATCGAGCGTTTGCACGCGATATGATGCTCAAACGAGTGGAACAGCGGCATGAGCTGGATATGGACGCCGAACGTGCCGAACACGAACGAGAGAAGAAGATAAAGGACGCTGAAGCAAGAATCAGTATAGAAGAAAAGGAAGATGAAGCAGATGCACGAGCCGCACGCGAGGGAATCGATATACTCAACAAAATGCGAGCGGCAAAGCGTGAGGATGCCGCGGGTATTCAAGCGCTTGAGCTGGAGAAGCTGCAGAAAGAGGCAGAGCTTGAAGTGGAACGGTTAAAAGCGCGATCTGCGGCAACGGACGAAGCGCTCATTTCTATGGCTGAAGGCAGACAGGCAGAGCAGCTCGGTGAACTAGCACGAATGAAGGCGGCAACGGGTCTTACCGAGGAGCAGATACTCGCACTTGGCGCAAAGGATAGCGCAGCAGTTGCGGATGCGTTCAAAGAGAAATACAAATCGATGAGCACCGAGCAAATAATGAAAATGTACGAAGATCGACTGGGGGATAAGGATAACCTCGCACAGGTGATCCAGGAGATATCGGACAAAGGTGGCGATCGTATGGAGCGTATGGCTGCCAAAGCGCTTGAGCAGATGGGTATCACGGCCTCCACGCGAGCGCAAGGTGCAGCACCCGGAGGCACCACCGTTGTTACTGGCGGTGGCGGAGGTATGCAGCCCGTCGTGATCGGTGGCGCTCCCCAAGCAGCATCAGCACCTCCTCCAGACGTGAAGAAGGTCGTTATCTGTCCCGAATGCAATGCTGAACTGCCCGTCGGCACGAAGTTCTGCACCAATTGCGG
Source organism: uncultured Halobacteria archaeon (assembly GCA_964443855.1). Classification (GTDB taxonomy): domain Archaea; phylum Halobacteriota; class Syntropharchaeia; order Alkanophagales; family Methanospirareceae; genus JACGMN01. The sequence goes on from CAYUEX010000015.1 coordinate 18,879, forward strand.
TGTACAAATAGGCAGGAAGGAGTGAGCTTTTGGTTGCCAGAGAGGGTACGGAGCAGATAACGTAACCTATCGTACTGTTTTGCCGTACCTACCCTAAAAGTGGAGACGATCGAAAATCGTAAATCATATAAAAAAGATCGGCCTTTGCAATTTTGCGTATAGTAACGCAGGGGAGGGGAAGGAAAATGGTTGGAAATAAATTAAAATTAGCGGGAGAAAGGGGTGGTAGCGATGCGTAAAAGTTTGATCGTTAGAATAGCAATCGTAATCGTGTTTTTAGGGTTAGGATTAGCTACGACTGCACAGGCGCAGAGCGATGCAGGACTTGTCGCTGAATGGCACTTTGATGAAGGTTCTGGAAACATATTAAAGGATAGCTCAGGAAACGGGAATGATGGAACCATTTACGGTGCCACGTGGACAACGGGCATTTCGGGGAAGGCGTTGAGTTTTGACGGAGTGGATGATTATGTTGACTTAGGGAATGCATTAAACTTTGGAACTAGTGATTTTAGCGTAGAAGCTTGGATTAAAGTAGAAGGTGATAGTATTAAATCGTATCAGACCATTATCTCTGATGACTATGGCCCGTGGACTTTGTATTCTTTCGAGGTCAGAGAATCAGATGGTCATCCTTTTATAGTGCTACGCGATAATGAAAAAGACGGTTTAGTTTCAGAAGGTTCTGTTTCTCTAAGAGATAACAAATTACACCATATTGTCGCTGTAAGAGATGGAACTAGGGCCTATTTATATGTAGATGGTAGTTTCGTTGACTCGGACGAAAATGAAAATCTTGGAGCAATTGATAGTGGACATAATGATTGGATAGGTTATAAACCCGATAATAACGGCGCTTTCAACGGCATCATTGACGAAATCCGCATTTACAACCGCGCTTTGAGTGCTGAGGAAATAAAAGCGCATTACGATGCTTTAACAGGATCTGCACCAGCAGCGCCTCCAATGCAAAAACCAACCGTTTCGACAGTGAGCGATGAAGGACTCTTGGCTGAATGGCATTTCGACGAAGGTTCTGCTACTGTTCTGAGGGACAGCTCAGGCTATGGAAATGATGGTACCATTCACGGCGCAACGTGGACAACGGGTATTTCGGGGACGGCGTTGCAGTTTGATGGGGTGAATGACCATGTAGTAGTACCAGAGAGTCCTCTTTGGGATTTTAGAACTGGTGATTTCACAGTAAGTTTTTGGTTTATGAAGTTAAATACTGCTAGAGGATGGGCTTTTTCTTTTGGTTCAGGGCTTCAAAATAATCTATGCTTTGATTTTGACGACCCGGATGCAGGGGGTTGGGGTGCATGGGTCTATTGGATGAGTGGTGGCGCACCCCATGTGCGGACAAAAAACACCTATTACGATGGTAATTGGCATTATCTTTCATTTACCAGAACAGGAAATATTTTTGAGTTGTATATTGACGGTAATCCTATTGCTCAAACCGCAGATTCCAGCGATATCGAAATAATCGGAGACGTATATATTGGAGCATTTCCCGGAGGGAGCGGATATTTGGGAGCCAGCTATGTGGGGGGTTATTTCAAAGGCCTCATCGACGAAGTCCGCATCTACAACCGTGCTCTCTCTGCCAGTGAAATAAAAGCGCAGTACGAAACTCCTGGAGCATCCGCTCCCGCGTCAACGGTAACGCCAACACCCACTTCTGCCATATCTTATCCGTCTACCGTCGAAGCACCCACGGCAACCCCAAGCGCTGAAGCGCAAGCACGAAATAGCCGGTTAATGCTTTATGGCCTCATCGGCGCTATCGGCGTCGTCGGTATCGTAATCGCCGTGAAGGTCGGTGGTAACGTAGCCTCGAAAGCACGGGTGAAAAAGGATGAGAAAATGCGGGAGCAACAAGAACGGGAGGAATACGAGCGGAAAATCAAGGAGTGGGAGGATCAAGGTTATGTCGTTTCTGAAATGAAGGAGGAGCTGAAGAAATGAAGCTGCATATTGTAGTTCCGCATTGGGGGGATAAAGTCAAAGCAGTCTTAGGAATAATACTTGTCATTTCGTTTTTGGGGCGCGGGTTTGTTACGACTGCACAGGCGCAGAGCGATGCCGGACTTGTGGCTGAATGGCACTTCGACGAGGGTTCTGGAACTATTTTGAGGGATAGTTCGGGCAATGGCAATGATGGAATGATTCGTGGTGCGACATGGACAACCGGGATTTCGGGAAAGGCGTTGAGTTTTGATGGGAAGGATGATTGTGTTGAAGCGCCCCTCACCGAATCTTTAACGGATGATCTGTCAGTCGAATTCTGGATGAGGAATAGTGTCATACTCTCAGATCAGACGCGGATTGTCGATTTAGGAAGATCTTCAAGCACGGGGTTTCAGCTCTGCGAGTGGAAAGACGGCTCAATAATCGTTGATAATACCGGTGGTCCCGCTGCAAATGTCAAAACGCAGGAGCCATACAATGATGGATACTGGCATCATGTGGTTGGAGTGAGGAAAGGAAATGAGTACCGGCTGTATGTTGATGGCATCTATGTCAATTCGATAACCGGAACGATTCCTTTGTATGATTATGTTTTCATTGGTAAGCGGGCTCCCATCGGGGATTTGTGTTTCTTTGATGGATTTATTGATGAAATTCGCATCTACAACCGTGCTTTGAGTTCTGGCGAAATAAAAGCGCATTACGATGCTTTTACTGCACCCTCCGTTCCGTCAACGGTAACGTCAACGTCCACACCAACTCCTGTACCTTCAGTGAGTGACGCTAACCTTGTTGCCGAATGGCACTTTGACGAAGGTTCAGGAACTATTCTGAGAGATAGCTCAGGCAATGGCAACGACGGAACGATTCATGGCGCAACGTGGACAACCGGTATTTCAGGGAAGGCGTTGAGCTTTGACGGAAAGGATGATTATATAGACTGCGGTAATGATGCGAGTTTGGATATTACTGACGAGATTACGATTGAGGCGTGGGTGAAAA
>CAYUEX010000016.1:0-21260 GCA_964443855.1 uncultured Halobacteria archaeon
ATTTCAGATATAGTTAATGAATTGAGATCCGTGTTGGATAGATTCATGTATCGGATGAAAGAATGGATTCCTAATTTCATTTTATTTAGTTCTTTTGATGATGTATTTCTAACGGAAGTTCCGTTGAGTGAAGCCTATAATAACGAGTTGATTAAAGACCTAGGCATTATTAGCAATTTAAATTTAGATCTAATAAGATCAGGTTCTAGTATGGAAAAAGCAAGACATAAGGAGCAATTAAATATCAGATTGAGGGAAGAATATAAGCGGTTTTGGACACAGGATTTAACAAATCTCCACATAGATTGGGATTCTAATAACTTACAATTTTTTATTAAAGAGGGAGAATATTTTTACCCCCCTAATATGCGAAGCAAAGGAAAGCAGTGGCACTTAGCATTTTATGTAAGAGTTACTGCTAGAGCAAAAGAAGACGTACCCAATATCATACTTATTGATGAGCCGGGGCTCTATCTTCATGCGAAAGCCCAAGAAGATGTTCTCACTAAACTTGAGGATTCAGCAAGGAATGCACCTGTTATTTTCTCAACACACTCGCCATATTTAATCAAAATCGATAAACTCAACAGGATTCGCTTACTTTCTAGAACTGATGAAGAAGGGACTCGTATTTCGAACAAGATTCATGCAGGTGCCGATAAAGAAACGCTTACTCCAATAATAACAGCAATAGGTTTGAATTTGTCCATGGGGTTAGATATAGCAAAAGATAACAATGTTATTCTTGAAGGGATATCGGATTATTATTACCTATCTGCATTCAAAGAACTTCTGAACTTCAAATTCAAGAAAGAGATACATTTTATACCAAGTGTAGGCGCTGATAAATTTAACCTTTTGGTTCCACTAATGATTGGATGGAGTTTAAACTATTGTACCGTTTTAGATAATGATAGGAAAGGGAAGCAAATAGAGAGGAGATTATTAAGAGATTTTGGACATAATGGTATTAAAGTAATGTTTGTATCAGGAAGCGACGATGAAGAAATAGAAGATCTATTTGAAAGAGAAGACTTTTTAAACTATGTTCTAAAAGACGATTCTAACGGAGTATCCGCAGACAAAAGGAATTCGCAGATACTCAAGCAGAAAGATAAAAACTATGATAAAGTGTTACTAGCGAAATTATTTTTTGAGGCAATAAAAGATGAGGGTGCTTCTCTCTCAGCTGAAACGAAGGAAAACTTCAAAGCTCTGCTCGAAAAAATAAATAACTTAATGTTTACATAGATTTGGCTAATCGATTATACTGGAAATCCCATATAAAATTGTAATAAATACACTCAAAAGATAACTGAAGAACCATGACCCCCCCTAATTTTTTCTATGACGACATCGGCAGTTACCCGTTGCCCGACGGTATTACGAAGCCCTGGATAAAGCAAGCCTTTGCTAATGTTGAATCCCATCAGAATAGACTTTACGAGATTCTTCAGGATGCCCTAAGGCAGAAGCTCACTGCCGGCGTTGAGGTGCCCACGTATCCGCAATTTCAGGATATGATCGTCCAATTTAGCGAGCCGATCATGGACGCGGAACGGATCGAAGCGCCTTTGTTAATTCGTGAAGAAGAGGCGACGATACACGAGCTGGCCGCTCTTGAGCAAGTGGCTGCGGAGTACAAGGAACAGCACGGTGAAAAATTAAAGCTCCGCATCTGTGTTACCGGCCCCATAGAACTTTATTACAAGCTCTTTCCGCCGCCTGTTTACACTGACGTGCTCTCGAACATTGCGAACTCAATAGGGCGGTTTATCAAACGTGCAATCGAAGAGGCACGTAATTTCGACGTGGTCTGCGCATCGTTGGACGAGCCGAGCATGGGCTTGGATCCGCGTATCGACGAAGAGGGTGTTATTACCGCACTTGAACTCGCTTCTGACTATGCGTTTCGAGCAGGTGTTGATACGCAGATACACCTCCATTCGCCTATCTTTTACGAGACCGTGTGCCAGGTAAATGGAATAAAGGTCATAGGGATGGAATCCGCGGCTCAGCCGTCGCTTTTAGCGCTTATCGATAAGAACCAGCTCGAGCAGTACGATAAATTTCTCCGTATTGGCATCGCACGCACTGATATTCTCAGCATGGCTGCAGAATATGACGAGGTCCATCATACCAACGCATTCAAGGATAAAGGCGTTTTAGAGGCCATCGTTACGGAATACAACAGTCCAGAGAAGGTAACGAAACGGTTAGAGAAAGCGTATGCCATCTTTGGCGACCGCATAAAATATGTTGGGCCTGATTGCGGCTTAGGCTCGTTTCCCAGTCAGGAACTGGCGTATATGGTTTTGAAAAACACCACTGCGGGTATACAGGACTTTAAGAGCGGTAGGAAATAGAAATACCCGCTCGTATCGGGGAAGTAACTGAGTCCTACTGCGAAGGTTACCGGCTAAAAAAAGACTCAAATAAGTCTCAATCCGGGAAGATTTTTGCTACCACCCTCTCACCTGCAACAACTCCTCTTCGGCGAGAGCACTTACCTCTATGCCTTTCATCGGTGTTCCTAACCCTTTGGAAAGCTCTGCCAGTTTCTTCGCGTCATCGTAGTTGTTCACCGCTTCCACGATTGCTACGGCCATCTTGGCTGGTGTTTCTGATTTGAATATGCCTGAACCGACAAAAACGCCATCTGCACCGAGCTGCATCATGAGTGCGGCATCTGCAGGTGTTGCGACACCGCCTGCTGCGAAGTTCACGACGGGCAAGCGCTGCAATTCCGCCGTCTCTTGCACCAATTCAAGCGGCACCTTAAACTCTTTTGCAACGTCTTTCAGCTCCTCTTCATTCTTACCCTTCAAGGAGCGTATCTCGCCCATGATTAGTTTCATGTGGCGAACCGCTTCCTTCACGTCGCCCGTACCTGCTTCTCCCTTTGTCCGTACCATCGCCGCCCCTTCCTCTATTCTCCGCAGTGCCTCACCTAAATCACGTGCACCGCAGACAAACGGCACAGTAAAATCCCTTTTGTCAACATGATGCGTATCCACCGGCGTTAGAACCTCAGATTCATCGACCATGTCTACGCCCAAGGCTTCCAGTATTTCCGCTTCAACGAAATGCCCGATACGACACTTTGCCATCACCGGTATCGTCACGGTATCAATGATTTCAGAGATGACGACAGGGTCAGCCATCCGTGCGACACCCCCGGCCTTCCGGATATCAGCAGGAACGGCATGGAGCGCCATAACCGCAATAGCACCTGCCTCTTCCGCTATCCTCGCTTGCTCTGCGCTCGTAACGTCCATTATCACGCCGCCTTTCTGCATAGAAGCGAACCCTCGCTTCAAAAGCTCGGTTCCATGTCTTAAATTTTCAAGTCCTACCTGTCCCTTCATTTTTATCCCTCGTGCCTTATTTTATCCTTGTTTATCGTTTCTTCCCTCTCTTTCGTGCTATGTACTCTTGAGTGTTTCATCTTTAAATTCAATATGTATGATAAGCGCTTTTCTTTTTAAAAGGATTTGAAATGCAACTTGCTTTTGAACTGTCCGGAGAGCATGAAACACTGCCCAAGGCCGAGGTGTTCGCATGTTTAGATGCATTGAATATTGTGTACCAGGAACGGACCATCTCAGATAGATTAGTAGTGATCGATGCCCAACTCGAACCCGAAAGTGAGCTTCTTGAGATTTTATCACGGCGATTGGGAATGACGCATCACCTTTACCACGTGCTTGGCACGAGCACGTTGGATGCGACGGAAATAGTAAAACTCGTGGAGGATACGGATTTGAGCGCTAGTATGGATAAGGGGCGTACATTTGCAGTTCGTACTCGATTTGCGCATACAAACCGCTTGTATTCAAAGAGGCGTGAGTTACTCACGACGGTTTGGGAGAGCGTAGAAAGAAAAGGATATGCCGTGAACCTTGAAAAGCCATCGAAAACCTTTGTTCTCATCTTAACCGAACAGCAGTGCTTGTTCTGTATGCTCTTGCATTCCGTGGGAAAGCAGCAATTTACGGAAAAAAAACCGCATCGCAGACCCTTCTTCTCGCCGGTCGTTATCATGCCGAAGATTGCTCGTGTTCTGGTTAATCTTAGCGGCGTTAACGCCACAACCAAAGAGATTTTTCTTGACCCGTTTTGTGGCACGGGTGGGATATTACTCGAAGCAGGTGCGGTTGGAGCGCGAATAATAGGAGCAGACGTGCAGGATAAGATGGTGAGAGGAGCACGGGAGAACTTAGCGTTCTTTGGACTGCAGGGTGATTTTATCGTAAGTGATGCTTCTAAGATCCCCGTGAAGGCTCGTAGCATTGATGCCATTGCAACAGACATGCCTTACGGCAGGGCATCCTTCGTATCTGGCTCGAGTTCCCCCGAATCCCGCTCAGCATTCATAGAACGGTTACATCAGGACGCCATGGCTGAAATACACCGTGTCCTGAAGCCGGGCAGAAAAGCGGTTATTGTCTCAAATGCCCCCACTGTCAATTCCCTCTTCCGCGAACACGGCTTCCGACTCATCGAACAGCATACCTACCGCGTTCATAAAAGTCTAACCCGTTACATAACCGTATTCGAAAAAGCGTGAGGGTAAACCTTTTATTCTTAATAGTGTGATATAGAGGTGGTATAGTAGTAAGACAAAGGTGAGAAAATGAAAGTACGGTTGCCAAACGGAAGTGAAGTAGAAGCGACGAATTTAGACTTTGAGACGCTCAATGAGGAGTGGAATGAATACAAGCTGGAAGATGGCACGGTATTGAAATTCAAGACGGTGGTCAGCAGCATTATTCGCACTGAAAATTACGATCCGATGACCGGCGATCCCGTCTATCACGTGCGTTCTACCAACATACTGCGCGTAAAAGTGCCGGACGAACTGAAGCAATTGCCTGCGTCTCAGAAGCCCGGTAACGATGATGAGGCTATGGAAGTAGGTTAGCTAGCTGTATTGTATCGTTCTACTGCTTCTGCCTCTTCAGCACTTCTTTACCTTTCCGCTTTGGTACTATCTCTAATGCGGCATGCTCGAATTGGGCTTTTAGTTCGTTACCTTGCTGTAAGTAATCGAGGAACAGTGCTAATGCCGCTATTTCCGAATGCGGCTGATTGCCCACCGCAACGTTCCAGTCCGCAGCGTCGTAAACCTCGAAAGGGACTTTTTCCGCACCGATGACAACCATAATACGCGCTTTTTTCTCTTCTGCCTCTTTCCGTATCTCGTCGATCACATCGAGGATGTTCTCACCGTACATCGTTAGATGACAGACTTTGCCGCCTTCGTGCTTCCAGTTTCTTATCGCTTCGCTCCCGTTCACACCAGTTTTGACAAAGAAATCGCCACCCCAGCGTTTCGTAACGCCATTTATACTTTGCTCCACACTTTTATCCTCTGCAGCAAGCAGCATGCCTCGTGCACCTAACGCGCGTCCAACTAAGCCGACATGCGTTGTCACTCGCTTATCGCGCTCTAAACGATGTCCTAATCTCAATATGACGATTTCCATCTACACCCACATTTTCTTTTTAACGCTTTAAAGAAAAGTTTTATCAATTTTTTAGGGTATGAGGGTTGATATGGGGGATCTGGCCCCGTATTTAGGCAGCCGGTACTTAAAGAAAAACACCACTGAAAAACGTCGAGAAAAGGTTTAAAGAAAGAACATAGAGTAAAACACGAGCAACAAGGATGTCTGCAAGAAACTGGAAAGAACTACAAAAAGAGATTCGACAGTGTACAAAGTGCCAAGAAAACGGCCTTTCTGCAGTCAAATGCCCGGATGTGCGGGTGCCAAGTGTGGAGCCGCACAACGTAAGACTCCTTTTTATCTCCGAAGCACCGCCACTGAAGACTCAGTTTTACTTCTATAATGAAGATTCAAACGATCGACTGCGGAACAGGTTATTCGGAATTTTACGCGACGTTGGTTATGAAATTCGCACGATAGGGGATTTTGACGCCGCAGGGTTCTTCCTCGTGCCCACTGTGAAGTGCCCTTCAGCGAGAGATGGATGTAATACCGCGCCAAGTGGCCGGGTAATAAAGCGGTGCGCCGCACAGCACCTTAAACGAGAAATAGAATGTATTATGCCCAACGGCATTGTGTTGTTAGGACGCACCGCACTCCATGGTTTTTTACGCTTACGTAGTCTGGAAGACGTGCGCGTACGCGATTCCGTGAAATTGGGAGGGACTGTATCCAAAGTAGCAGGAAGCGTGTTAGAAGTGGAAATTTCGGGTAAAGCAATCAAAGTTGTTCCTTCGTATTGGCCCACGAAAAGACATCGCAAATATCATGAAATAGGCGAGCACATAAAGCTGTTGATGGATGAAATACGGTTTTAGCATATTCTCAAAATATATAAAAAGTATCACGTATGATGGATGCGCCATCTCAACGCTCGATGCCTCTTGTTTGGATTCAGGATGATATTTAACTACAAGGAAATAAGACGGTAAAGATGGTCTGTGTCGTGGAATTCTTGCCATCCGAAGATTTAAAAGAGGCTATCGAATCGTTAATTGAAATTGGACTTTCTCAGGTGGAGATGATGCGAGAGATATTACAGGTGATTGAGGAGCTTCTCCGAGGCGATGAGCGATTTGATGCTTTTGCACGAGAGATAAGGGGATGCTGAGAGATGGTCTTCAAAGAAGATCGCTGCTTACCCTTTACCATGATCGAAGCGCGGGCGATCATGAGCACGATCTGGAAATGGCTCAATGCTATTGAGAGACGGCTGGAGATACAGCAGGTTTAAAGAGCTGAGTCCACTCAATCTAATCTCATTAGAACTAAAAGAAAAAGTTACGGACGGTCGATTTACAAAGCCCAAATTAATACTGCGAAACCGCACAGATACTACCTTTAAATAGAAAGTGCGTTAATAAATGTCCGTAGACGCGATGGGAGCAAAAGTAGACGAGAAGGAACCTGTATTTGAGGCGATAGAGAAGCATGGTGTGAAATTCATTGGACTTTGGTTCACTGATATTTTAGGGCGGTTAAAGAGTGTTTCAATTTCAGTAAGTGAATTAGAAGCGGCGTTTGACGAGGGTATGGGTTTTGACGGTTCGTCGATTAAGGGATTTGCGCGGATTGACGAGAGCGACATGCTCGCAAAACCCGACCCTGCTACGTTCCAGATAGTGCCGTGGAGACCGAAGAAAGATGCGGTTGCGAGAATGTTCTGTGATATCTTACAGCCCGATGGCAGTCCTTACGAGGGCGATCCGCGGTACGTATTGAAGCGGAACTTGGCACAATTGCAAAAAAAAGGGTACACCTTCTATGTCGGTCCTGAGCTGGAGTATTTCTACTTGAAGGACGATAAGAGTCTGGAGGTGCTGGACGAAGGCGGCTATTTCGACTTAATGACGTTGGATGCCGGAAGCGACATACGACGAGATACAATCGTAATGCTCGGCGCGATGGGCATAAAAGTAGAAGCAGGCCACCACGAAGTCGCGCCGTCGCAGCACGAGATAGACTTGAGATACACCGATGCGCTGAGCATGGCTGATCAGGTAATGACCTATCAAATCGTGGTAAAAGAGATCGCCAAGCAGCACGGCTGTTATGCAACGTTCATGCCAAAACCCATCTTCGGTGCGAACGGCTCAGGCATGCACGTGCATCAATCGTTATTTAAAGGCGAGCGAAACGCATTCTTTGACCCGAACGAGGAGTATCAGCTGTCTGATATGGGCAAGAGATATATCGCAGGATTGTTACATCACGCACCGGAGATAACGTCGGTGACCAATCAATGGATCAATTCGTACAAACGGCTGGTTCCCGGCTACGAGGCGCCGGCATACATTACCTGGGCGCGCAGAAACCGATCGACACTCGTGCGCGTGCCAATGTACAAGCCGGGGAAAGAGACAGCAACGCGGGTAGAGTTCCGCAGTCCCGATCCGGCATGCAATCCGTACCTGGCGTTTTCCGTGATGCTCGCTGCGGGTCTGGCAGGAATAAAGAACAAGTATGAGTTGCCGCCTCCGACTGAGAAAGACGTGTATCTTATGAGTGATGAGGAACGTGAACGTGAGGGGATAGGAACGCTGCCGGGGAGTTTAATAGAAGCAATAGCACTGACCGAGCAGAGCGATCTGGTACGAGAAGCCTTGGGCGAGCACACCTTCCGGAATTTCATCATGTCGAAGCAAGTGGAATGGGATCGCTATCGAATAAACGTGTCGGAATGGGAGTTGAAGGAATATCTGTCGGTGTTGTGAAGGATTGATTTACTTAATGCCGAGCAACTGCTTATTCCCGATATTCACGTTGTTTAGATGCCTTTTCGCTGCTTCGTAGCACCGTTGTACCTGTTCCCGCGGTGTGATTGGCAGATCCTGCATGTAGAAACAGGGATGGAACACGAGCAGTGAATACGGAATGTCAGGATCGATACTCGCGATAAATGAAGCAATATTTTCCACCTCCTTCTCGTCAATGTAGAACGGCACGAGCAAGGTCGTCGCGGTGAGCACGGGCGGATCTGATTTTTCAAAGAATTCCGTTGCGATCAGTTCAAAGTTTTCGTACGCCCGCTTGTTAGGAACCCCACTCAACGCAAGACTTAAGTTAGGGTCAAAGGCTTTGAGGTCAAATTTAACGATGCCACCGCTTTTGAACGAGAGTTCAGCAGCACGTTTCACGAGCGTCTTGTTGCCACAACCGTTCCATTCCCAGCAGATTCTCACGTCTTTGCTCGCTGCTAAAATCGACTCGGACGCACGAATCGCAAACGGTAGCTGTGGTTCTGGGCTGCCGCCAAAGAAACAGACGCAGTATGCGTTGTGATACTGGGTCACATTATCAACAAAGTCGGTGAGACTCACCGGTTTAACGGTTCCGAACTCTTTATGCGAAACGTTCTGGCAGAAGATGCAGTTGAAGTTGCACCCGTAAAAGAATACGGCGATATTCACCTTTCGAGATTGTGCAGAGCCGGGGCAGAACCAGGCTGCGCAGCAGTTTGTTGGCAACGGATCGATGTAGGAATACAGAAACGCATGATCGCGCGGTGCTAAATATCTGAGTTTCCCGTTGATATTGTCTCGCAATCCACAGTAGCCTCGTTCACCTTTGGCCATCACGCATTCATTCGCGCAAATAGTGCAGCGAATTCCACCTTCGCTTCTCGGCGGCTCGGCTGGAAGACTGTATTGCGTGCGTATCCGTTCATGCGCCTCCTTGGCAAGAATTAACGCTTCTTCCCGGCCACTGCGCAGGCAATCGACACATACCTGCAACGCTCCTGATACGTTCTCCTTACCGCAGAGCACACACGTTCTCATTTGTTATAGTTTAGATTGCATTTCGCGGCGATAAAATCCATAGCTGTCCAACTTCAGGAACGTTTAACCGAACGAACCGTTACTCTGCAATCCTAAATGAGAAGCTTTTAATTATACCTAACAAATTAATTAACGTAGAGACAACTGAAGAATAAAAGAGTTGATAAAAGTGCCTGAACGTCTACTATCTATTAAAATTGAGGAATTGGAAGAAGGAGGCTATCTTGCAACGAGCGATGCCCTCCAGGGACTCATTGCAGAAGGGAGGACGATAGCGGAGACAATGGAGATAGCACAAGACGTAGCGAGGAAACTTATTGAGTCTTATATTGAGCATGGCGACCCTTTACCATTTGAGTTTGAGCTCTCACAAAAGATTATTCGAGATGTTAAAATACCGATAAATGTGACCGTATGACCAAATTACCGCCTCTGACCGCGAGAGAGGTTATTAAGAAGTTAAAGAAAGCCGGATTCGTTTTTGACAGACAAGCAAAAGGAAGTCACGAAATCTGGTATAACCCTATCACAAAGAGAAGAACTACAATTCCCAACCATCCCGGGGTTGATATTCCAAAAGGAACATTAAAAGCAATCATAAAAGCGGCGGGGCTTACAGCAGACGAATTTTTGGATTTATGAGTAAAAGCCCGCAAAAGATGCCTTTAATCCTTAGTTGGCGGGAGGCTTGGACTATTTTACCGTCAACCCATATTTCTCCGCGATTGCTAAAAACGCCCCGCTGAGGTACTTTACCCTTTCCCAGCTCAGCCCGTAGGTATTGAGCTTCCACACACGTGTCGACCCAGCGAATTCGCCCACAATCTTTCTTTTCTTCAATTCATCGCTGAGGAAATACCCTTTCCGCTTATGCGTCTTCGCAATACGGTCAAAGCTCTCGCGCGTGTCCACTTTTGAAAGCGTATGGTTACGCGGATATTCACTTACACATTTGTTCCCATCGATGCGTAAGAACTCGCGCATGAAGTAATTTGATTTCTCCACTTCCTCGTCCCAATGCTCTACACGCGCTTTCACCGCGGGAAACGAAGCCATCATGGAGACCACCGTGCCGCCCATGAGTGTGCAGCCCATCATTTCAGGCTCTTTGTTCTCGAAGCACCTGGCAGTAAGATCTCCCATAATACGGCTGCTTCTGAACACCGTGGGGGCCCATTCATCCGTCGTAGCGAGAACACCTGATGGTGCAACCGCAGCCATCCCCTTGTGCCCGGAGCCGACCACGAAGTCCGCGCCGATCTCCTTACCGTTTACCGGCATCATCCCCACGGCATACGCGCCGTTGCACAGAAACGGGATGTCGTACTCCTTCGCTACTTTCCCTACACCGTGAACATCATGCACGTTTCCGTAACTGTAATCAACAAGCTCGATCATAATGAGTTTTGGCAGTTTGCCCGTCTCCGATTTTACCCGTTCTATCGTTTTCGCGACCGCATCGCCGGTAATTATGTGATTAGGACCAGACGGGGCTTCTGTTATGACGCCTCCTGCGATCTCGACCGCTAAGAATTCGGTATAATGCGCCAAGTCAGAGACAATCACGACATCGTCCTTTTCAATGAGCGAGGAGGTAACCGCCTGAAAACCACGTCGCGCACCCGGCACAACCCGCGCCTCGTCCATACCTACGAACTCTGCCAATTCCGCATGAAACGCATCTACCGGTGGTTTCTTAATCTCGTCGAGCCGGCCCGTCAGGCACTTGTCGCAGACTGAGTAGCCATCGCCGTATGCAATAAGCGCTTTCCGCGCTTCTGGCGTCAATCTCCCGCCTGCTTGAATGGGATTGATATTGATGAACTCCTCCTCTCTTGTTCGCAAATCAATGCCCGCATCAACAAGCTTGATCGGGTTGCCTTTGCCCGCTTTCAATTCTTCAACGAGACGCTCGACGCGAGCTATAGTGTCTGCAAATTGCGTTTCTTCCTGTTCGTTAAAGCCGGTGGGTAACGCGTGCCGGTAAAGCTCCCGTAAGTCCTCAAGGGCAAATAACGCTTCGTATAGCTTCCGTACTCGTATGTCCATTTTACGTTTTTATGTCTGAATAGGTCTTTAGTAGTATTAATGATTGACGCTTACGACTTCGGCAGGATAGTAATTGACGGAACAGTATTTACAAGCGATGTCATTATCTTTCCAGACCGCGTTAAGGACGAATGGTGGCGGAAAGACGGCCATGTTCTCCACGTCGAGGATATCGAAGCAATTGTTAAAGAGAAACCCGAAGTGCTTATTGTCGGCACGGGGAAATATGGGGTAATGAAAGTATTACGACAAACACGAGAATATATCGAATCCAACGGGATAGAATTAATCGTCGAGCCAACGGATAAGGCGTGCGAAATGTACAACCAAATTTCACGTGAGAAAAGGGTCATTGCTGCGTTACATTTGACGTGTTAATAATACACTTTCTAAAATTAGTTCTGTTCTGCACAGCTCTGCGCAACTCTGCTTAGCGATAACGAATAGAAAAATCGTTAAAATCTCCGGCGTAATCCTCCCAGGTAACTTCAACTGATGAAACTTTCGCTGCCGGCGGCCCATAATGGCAGAAGTCTATTACCTCTTCCACTTTCGACTTCTCGCCCTCAAATACCGCTTCTACTCGCCCATCTTGGAGGTTGCGCACCCACCCTTTCACTCCTCTCATGGCCGCTTCCTCCCGTGTCGCATAGCGATAATAAACGCCCTGTACGCGTCCGGAAACAACCACATGCGCTCTTGCTCGTGAACCCATTTTTCGGTGAACTGTGGTCTTTCTAAATGCTCCCAAAAGTGTTATAGTTTAAATAGTTACGCCTATTACGATTCATCTGTTGCTATGAAGACGATTGAGATCAAGGTCATCCCCAATGCGAAGAGAGATGAAGTAATCGAAGCTGACCCGTTGGTGGTACGAGTAAAAGCGCCACCCACAAAAGGCAAGGCGAACAAAGCGGTGGTTAAGGTATTGTCCGCGCACTTCAACGCCAGCGTAAGAATCGTTTCGGGCGCGACAAGCAGGAAGAAAATCGTGGAAATAGAAGAGACGGAATAAAACGTAATTTCTCGGGCCTGCGTTAAAAAGACGCTCTTAAAATTTTCAAAACCCGTTTAGGCGGCTACGCACTATCGACGATCTTTTTATACGCTTCGAGTTCCTTCGCCGATTCAATAAGCCTCCGGTAACATCCTTCACGTTCAAGCGTTGTAGAATCTCCGATCAAAACCAACTTTCGCTTCGCTCGCGTTATCGACACGTTAAGCCGTCTCAGATCTCTGAGAAAACCGATTTCACCTATCTTGTTACTTCGCACAAACGATACAATAACCACCTCCTTCTCCCGGCCCTGAAAGCCGTCCACCGTCTTAATCTCCAATCCTTCGACCTGAAGCATCGTTTTCATGAGCGAAACCTGATCGTCATATGGCGATATAATCGCTATTTCCTCTGGTGGTATGCCCAGACTTAGTAAACGTTCGGCAATATCCCGCACCAATCGTGCTTCTCCTACGTTCTCTTTCGACGTTGAACCTCTTTTTCTTCGTTCCCTGAACTCGCCACTACCCTGCGTGTCAATAAATAAAAACGGCTTGACATCGTCATCCTCAAGCTCCGCCACTTTCGATTTTGGGAGTATGTCCAGAAGAGTGCGCTTTTTTACCTGTTCATAAGCTCGTAGCTTACCCTGGTAAAACTCCCGATTCGGGAATGCTTCTATCGCTTCGTTCATCCGGTACTGGACTTCGAGCGTCACCCGTATCCGGTCGCCATACAACTGCAGAAACCGCTCGAATAAGCTCCTGCTTAAGCCCCCGCGTTCTGCTTCTTCATTCAAGATGGTCGGTGGCAACTGCTTGTGATCGCCCGCCATGATGAACCGCTTCGCCTTGAGCACCGGTATCAATACAGACGGCTCGGTAGACTGCGTTGCTTCATCGATGACCGCGAAATCGAACTTTGCACTTTTAAGTATCTCAGAACCCGCGGTGCTGTTCGTCGCGCAAACTACGTCTGCATCCTTTATTACACCTTCTATCGCGCGCTCTTCCAATGCACGCGCCATAGTGAATAATTTGTCTACCCGCTGCTTCACGGTCAGCCATTTCTGCATGCCCTTCAGCTTTGTCGCCGGTATGCCCCGTGTCGCTCTCCCCTGCTGTGCAAGTTGCAGTATCGCTTCGTCACTCAAACCCCGTCTCCAGCGCATTTCTGGCACTACAAACCCTTTCATGCGCTCTTTCAGCCCGTACGCTTGTTCAAGGAGTTCCTGGGCCTTTATATAGTCTGGATCCGCCTGAACCAGATAATCCAGGCTTCGGCTTCGTAACGAGGGGATGACCCGTGCCGGATGTCCTATTCGCACCACGTTCACACCGAGCTTATCCAAACGTTCGACCAGGTTATCAACTGCGACATTCGAGTCCGCAGCAGCTAGAATCTTATAATCGCGCCTGACGAGTTGCATGATGAGTTCTATGCAGGTTATCGTCTTACCCGTGCCCGGTGGTCCGTGAATGAGGAAGAAATCCTGTGCCGACAAACACCGCAAAACCGCTTCTTGCTGGCTTTCGTTCAAGTCCGCATTACAAAAATTGATCTCTTTCAGCTTGGTGAACTCGGGCGGCGTGGTACCTAATATTTTATCCTTTCGCAGCCTCGGTAATCGTTTAAATTTCTTTAAGGCCTCTATCATCCGTTGAAACGTAATATCATTAACAAAAAGGTCGATTCGAAGATCCTTTTGATACACAAAGCCCGGTGGCGCGTCGTCAAACGCGACCGTAATGGAATATGAAGTCTTCTCCGCAACCGTCCCCGTCGGGTTATCGTCATCCCACGGTGCCGTGCCTACTTTACTTATCAAAACGAGGTCGCCAACTTCTATCTCGCTATCAGGCAGGGTTAACCCCTTGGTTTGCTTCCAAAATCGCACTAAGTGCTTTCCGCCCAAACCCAAGTCCTGAGATTTCCCTTTCATCTTCAGAAAAGCTCTGCCTTTATCCTCTCGCTCCCGTCCACTCATTCGTCGCATTTCCTCTTCGTGCTGCCGCATCTGCTCCTCTCGTTCCAACTCCACGAGTTCGGTGAAATGCTGTACGTATTCGTGCTCGTTCATATTCTGATGGCGCAATCCCTAATTTAAATAGGAAGTGCATTAAAAGCTATTTTTGAACAGGCAAGAGAAATAATCAGTTCTGTCCGCTTACAGGAGGGTTTTGACAATTTTTATTTTCAAACCCGAAGGAAGTTTTATATAATGTGAAAAAATAGCTTATAATAGTAAATAATAAGTATAGGGGGGATAGAAAAATGGCAAATATAGGGAGAAGTGTAGGACATGATTTATTGGATGTACCGTTTCCAGAGATGGTACAAAAATTGGCTTTAGCAATAGCCGAAGGGCAAATGGCACTGGATATGAATTCTATTGATGTTGCCCAAACACTGGCAAATACAATGATTCCTGAGGAAACCGTCATTGTGGCTATTAAAGAGACTGTTGATAGCGAGGGTAATGTGACTGGTACAGAGGTTCTTTATAATGACCAGGAAATGCCATTGTTGGTTTATGGATTGAACCCAACATTCTATCAGTTCACGGAGACGATAATTGAGGTGAAGATGGCGATAACGATGAAGGTGGAACGATCAGCGGAGAGAGAGTTTGGCAAGAAGTTTTCATTCTCGAATAAGACTGAGGTTAAAACTAACTTTAGCGCAGGTGGTGGTCTTCTTGGTAGTTTGTTTGGAGCACCGAAGGTATCGGGATCTGTCAAGAATACAACGACTGTTGCTTATACCTCCACGTATAATGCCAAATACTCTCAGAAGTATTCCTACAAAGCAGAAGGTGCAAGTCTATTGAGGACAACGCTTAAGCCCGTGCCGCCACCTGATAGAGCAATACCTAAGATAACAGTACAAGAACCAGCGACACCATAGGTCAAGGAAGTTTACAAAAAATTGAGAGGGGTGTAGCTCCAAGATAGCCCCCCTCCCATGATATATATGGGTCTTAAATTATTGAAAGGGGATAGAAAGTATGTCAAACGAACTTAATCCTGTGGGGGAGAAAACTACAGAAGTTTTAATCGAGCCTTTAGCGGAGATACTGAAGCATGTGGGACGGGCAATTGCAGAGACTCAGCAAGCCTTGGATAGAAACTCAATTGCTACGGAAACAGAGCTTGCCGATAAAAGAGAAGAGTTAGGCTATGATTTGCATGCCACATGGTATCATCTACCGGAAACTGATATCGAAATTAAAATGTCTCTTTCGATGCATTTGGAAGAAGAGAAAAAAGAGGGGAAGACAGTAGCTTGGAAAACAATTCTCTCCGCAGCTCCACTTAATGCATCTTATAAGAATTTATTTAATTACGATGTAGCTGGAACGAGCGTGCTGAAAACAAAAATTGTCTCTATCCCTCCAACCGACACATTACCAATGGAGTAAAAGGAAATGTCAGAAGACATATCAAAAATCAAACGAGAATTAGAAGAAGCTAAAGAAACCATAAGGACAAAAGATCAAAAAATAGTGGATTTGAATACGAGAATCCAGGATTTACAGGGGAAGTTAGATACGCTTCAGATAGAACGACCAACACTTAAACCTGAAAATCTGATATATTCCTTCAAGACGGCATTGGAAAAGATGCAGGAGGGATTAAAGATAAGTGAAGGACGTGTAGACTATATAGTTAGCAAATTTGATACTGATTTGAAAGTAAATTTAACCGTAGATAAAGAAGGAGAAATAAATTTTCAGCTTCCTAAATTGGAAGATATCATTCCCTCTGAGAACCTAAGCAACCTTCGTCTATCTATAGTGCCAGTCCCTAAAGCCCCGATCCAGCCATCGGAGACTGTGGAGGTTCCAAATATAATAGGAGAGCTTAAAGATGCAGCCTTAGAGGCCATCATTAAGGCAAAACTCAAAGTAGGCAAAATTACGGAGCGCGTTAGTCAAACTCCGCCTACAACCATAATTGAACAGGATCCAGAACCTTATTCCAGAACTCTGGTTGGAAGCTCTATCGACTTGATAATTTCTAGGATTAAGGAAGCGAAAATGCCCAATCTCATTGGGATGGATACGGAGAATGCCATTGATACAATTAAGATGTCAAAACTTACGGTGGGAAAAATAACGGAAGAGATCAGTGATTCCCCTGTCGGCACTGTCATTAGTCAAAGTATAACTGCCGATACCTTAGTGCCCGTTGAAACGTCAATCGACGTATTAATCGCAAAAGCTGAGATGGTTACTGTGCCCGAAGTAATTGGAAAAAGCATTAAAGATGCAAGGAGAGACATAGAGAAAGCAAGGCTTAAGGTAGGTAAAATTACAGAAGTCCCAAGTGAAAAAGCAAAATATACCGTGATTACGCAAAGCCCTGAGGTTGGAAAAGAGGTTTCTGTCAGAACTCTGATCGATTTAGTGATTGCAAGACCCCGAGTAATTACTGTACCCAATGTGATCGGTAGGCCACGGGAGTCAGCTACTAAGACCCTTGAGAAAGCCGAGCTTAAAGTGGGTAGGATTATAGAGAAAACCAGTAGAGAACCACCAGGTGCTGTAATCGCGCAGAAACCTGAGGTAGGAATAAAGGTTCCAATAAGTACCACGGTCAACATTACCCTTTCAAAAGCTGAAATGATTGTTGTACCCAATTTAGTGGGAATGGAAAGATCCCAAGCCAAAAGGATTGCAGATAGAAAACATCTTAGAATAGAAGAAATTACGGAGCAATTAAGTAGAAAACCTAAGGGTATGGTACTAGAACAGAAGCCCAGCAGCGGTGTGGAGGTTCCTACAGGAACATCTCTCTCACTCCTAATTTCAAGAGGATGGCGAATCCACACTCCGCAAAGAGGGTAAGTGTAGCATTGGAGTTATCCATATGGCTTTAGAGAGCTTCTTAGTTGTTCTTAAGGGAGGTGTTCCCCCTCAAGCTGCTGATAAGGTCGCTTCCAGCATAAAGAATATCGGTGGGAAAGTAGAAACCATCATAGGACCAGAAAAGGTCATTATGGCAACATTTGACAATTCATTCGCAGATATAATAAGGAGATCTCCCTATGTGAAACTGGTCGGTGGCGTGACAATAGGAAAGAGAAAGCTAATACGAAAACAGATAATCAAGCAGTAAGCCAAAGAAACTTGCCACGTGTGGCTTAAATTACCTTCGATGACTTCGGTAACCTCAGGGGTATTATCATAAATCGCATGTAGAAGCTAATAAAACCATGGACGAAATACGGTACAAACCGATAGGAATTATTCATTCGCCGTTCAAAGTACCATCTGGCATACCCATACAATCCGCAGTTTCTCAAAGTACGGAAGGAACAGTGGAGATATTCCCTGAGTATGTGGAGGGCCTCACGGATCTCGAAGGCTTCTCGCATATTTACCTGATCTTCCATTTCCATCTATCGCGAGGCTACTCCTTAAAGGTGACGCCCTATCTCGATAACCAATTGCATGGCGTTTTTGTTACGCGTGCACCGGCGCGCCCGAATTCCATCGGCTTATCAATCGTGCGGCTCATACGAAGAGACGGCGCGACACTGTACATTCGCGACCTTGATATTGTCGATGGCACGCCGCTTTTGGACATCAAGCCGTACGTGCCTGAGTTTGACACGCGCAAGGTGGAGCGAATCGGCTGGCTTGAAAAGCAGGTGCATAAGCTCCATACCACAAAGGATGATGGGCGGTTTATTACCTGAAATATGTAACTTTATGATAATCCAGTAATAAATGGGAAAAATATGACTGAACATATTGGCATTGTTGCTTGTAGCGCAGAGGGGGCCGCCATACTGGGCAAATACGCGCATCCTGAGGTTACCATGCACACCCATCCCCTTAACGAATACATGCGATACATCGAAGTGGACGACTGGAACGGCGTTGCAGCGTTGATGCTGTCTTCGGTAAAGAATGTTGCGCAAGCGGGCGCAGATTTTGCCATCTGCCCAGATAACACAGCCCATCAAGCGTTCGAGCTTTTCATCGAGGAATCACCAATTCCGTGGTTGCATATCGCAGAAGAAGTTGCTAATGAAGCGCAACGGCATGACTGCACCTGCCTCGGTGTTCTGGGCACGCGGTATCTGATGGAAGGCCCGGTTTATCCGTCGAAGCTCGAAGCCAAAGGTATTGCACACAAAATCCCCGGAAACCCCGACCGGGAGCGTATCAATGCGATTATCTTCGATGAACTCGTCAATGGTCGATTTACTGTGGAATCACGAGCCTATTTCTCCTCGGTTATCGACCACTTGAAAAGCCAAGGCTGTGACGCTGTGGTTCTCGGCTGTACGGAGATCCCGCTGCTGGTCACGCAAGAAGATTCATCCTTACCAATCTTGGATTCCACACGGCTTCTAGCACGGGCTGCACTGCGAAAGGCAACAGGCTCATCACAATAACGGGAAGTAATTAACTAAATATGGGAGGGGAATATTATTCAGAACGTATCTTCGCAGTAAAATACCGCATAGCCGGGTGTATTCCGGTAACTCTCATAAGATCTGTTCAAAACTTTTAACGATAACCTATGTTTCCAGTGGAAAACACAACCGGTTTGTACACCTGTTCCGTTAAATCAAAGATACCTAACTTACATGACGGGATTTTAATAAAGTACCTTGGTTTTATTTAAAGTTGACTTTAGTAAAACCTTAGATTCTGTTTATTGAAAATTTTTTAGTTCTTTTCCTATTCATCACCAGAATAGGCATGATGTTTCAGCCTCATTGCTCGTATTTTGTTGAATTATATTTATGTCGTAAGGACAAAATAGTAGGAACATGGAAGAAAAAAAGAAGGAATATAAGTGCAAGTATTGTGGCGAAGTGTTTGAGAAGCCGATACTGTTGGCTCACCATGTACGAGCGAAGCATAAAAGAGCAAAGAAACGGGAGAAGAAAGGGGTCGCGGTAGAAAAACTGTCAGAACAAGTAAATAAAACTGTTGAAGCCATTGGGATCCTCAAGGGGCTGCAGGTGTCTCCACATCTGAGCGACGAAGAGAAGAAAGTCCTTGGGGACGTCTCGAAACGTATTGAAGAGCTTTTGGCTCATATGCAGAAAAGTAAATAACTGGTATCAAAAGAAGCAAAAGATCCTGTCATAATACTTGGCACCAGAAAAGCATAGCGACGATAGGGTAGATGTGCTATAGCGTTAGGGTAGATCTCTTGGGGAGCAAGTTCTCTTTCCTTAGCCCTCTGAGACGTAAATGGTACTTACCTCCCTATCTATTCCGATTTTTTACAGTCCTATTTAGACAAATGCACTTAGGCTAAGCCATTACGATAATAGCTCAAATGCGCTATGACAAAATTCTGGAGAACTAAAATCCTTATCAAATCAAAAAGCAGTAGAAGGTATGGCACGGTTAGGAATCAAGCTGGAGAACGCCTATGGTGTATCGATTCCAAATCTGCGAAAGATCGCTAAGCGAATAAGGAAAAATCACCACCTTGCTCAAGAATTGTGGTCGTCCGGCGTACACAAAGCGAAAATACTTGCAAGTCTGATTGACAACCAAAAAAGGTTACGAACAGGCAGATGGAACGCTGGGTGGTCTGTGACCAGTGCTGTAGCAATCTCCTTGACAAGACCAGACCGATTTTGCGTATCAAAAAGCGATTGAATGGAGTGAACGAGACAAGGAATTCGTCAAGCGAGCGGGATTTGTTTTGATGGCGGCATTAGCCCTCCATGATAAGAAAGCAGAAGATCCGGCGTTCTTGCAGTTCCTACTCATAATAAAGCGTGGGGCAGTCGATCAGAGGAACTTTGTGAAAAAAGCGGTTAATTGGGCTTTACGTCAAATTGGTAAACGAAACATCACTTTAACTAGAAAGGCGATTGAAGCTGCAAAAGAGATTGAAAATATAGATTCAAAAAGCGCGCGCGGGATTGCTTCAGATGCACTGCGAGAATTAACCAGTGAAACGGTTCAAAAATGATTGCACCGATAAAAAAGTAAAGGAGCTTCACAAAGCGGCTACAAATAACATTTTGTGGGTTAATTACGTTAACGTGAGGCACAACTCCCACATTTATATGGCATTAGGTCATATATTCTACCATGGCAACGGTTCCCGATGAGTGCAAGATAATTCAGCCTCACAAACCGGACTTACAGGAGAAATTGTTCTTTTTCATCTCAGGGACAATAATTAGCGTTCCGCTTACCCTTTACATCGGATCGTTTACTGACTATTTATGCGAGGTATCGCCGATACCGCTCTTTTATGCGACAATATGTACAACTGCGATCTTTACGCCGCTCATCGAGGAATTCGCAAAAGCGTATCCACTCTTCTATCGCCATGGTGAAACTGAGCGATCCATCTTCACACTCGGCTTTCTTACTGGATTGGGATTCGGCATTTCCGAATTTTTTGTATACATACTTGCCTTGGATGTGCCCATACCTATCAGATTACCTGGACTATTCTTCCATGCTGCAAGCACCTCGATCACCGCCTACGGTATTGCTACAAAGCGGCCGGTGCCGTTTTACCTGATCGCGGTTGTGCTTCACTTCTCAAACAACTTTTCTGCATTTTTTGGTTCCGCTTGGCTTATAGGCGGAATCGGGGCTGTGATGATAGCGTATTTCCTCTCGTGGTATCTCTACCGTAAAACGTCAGAACGGTTTGTCGATTAGCACCGGTGCTGCTTTCGCGAAAGAGCGCAGTGCAGATATGCTAAGACAGAACTCATGCATGCTTCGATTCAAATTGAAAAGAGCAGATATTCCGGTCTTGATTCACTTCACTTAACACAAAGAAGCGATATAGCGTACGTAGAACTATGGGTTTTTATGACCTTTCAAAAAGAAGAAAGAGCAAAACTGGAGAGGCGGTTAGAAAAAACGTACGTGTTTAGCTCCAACTCCAATTACCTCATCCTCCCCACCATCATACCGCT
>CAYUEX010000017.1:0-21104 GCA_964443855.1 uncultured Halobacteria archaeon
TGTACTCGGTTGCCTTTAGCGTGATGTATTCGTTACTGTACCTGACCTACGGTGTATGGTGGTTTTAGGAAAATGAAGATGGAGAAGGAGGGAGAGTAGGATGTTTGGTAAAGGTCGGAAAACTGGATTTGAGAAGGTGACGCGGACTCTGAGGAGGAGCAGAGCGAGAACGGAGATTCTGATGTATTTGTATACCTATTATCCCCAGGCGTCGCATCCTGTAGAAATCGCTAAGAACACTGGAATAGCGCCCACAAATGTCCTTAGAGGCTTAATCGGGATAAGCAGGTTCGATACGTCGAATTCACTGCTCTACCAGGGGTTTGTAGAGAAGCTGGATAACGGCGATGCAACCTTCTATCGGCTATCAGAACGTGGGAAGTCGTTGATGGAGAGCATGCACTAAAAAGGGAGGTGAAAAGGGAAAAAATGGGGATAAACAGGATTTTGAGCACGTGGAAGTGTTTTAGTAAGAATCCGGCGCTTGCAACGAGGGTGTTGATAACCATGGCAGGTGCGCCTGTGCTACAGGCCAATCCTGTGCAGTATGTGCTGGATTTGGAGAAGAGCGGGTACTTAGAGGATACGCAAACGTTAGCGGTGGGTACTGCGCTGTTGTACTCGGTTGCCTTTAGCGTGATGTATTCGTTACTGTACCTGACCTACGGTGTGTGGTGGTTTTAATAAAAGATGCAAAAGGTGAGGAAAGAAGATGGTTGATATAGGAAGTATAGGAAGCGTACCTCCTGCCCTTATCTATTTAGCAGGAGCTGCATTACTCCCTTTGCTCGGAAAGGGCAGGGCGAGGAAAATCTATCTTATCGTCTTAGCTGCGCTTGGGCTGATCGGCGTGGCATTACTACAACCACAAACCAGTTGGGTGTTTTCTGCTTTTCCCGGGTTAGAGCTTACGTTCTTGCAGGTTGACCGATTGAGCCTTATCATGGGCTATATCTTTGCTATCATCGGTGCTGCTGCGATCCTGTATTCGCTCGAGCTAGTGAAAGAGAGCGGAGAGTTTGTCTGTGGACTGCTCTATCTCGGGAGTGCGCTCGGTGCGGTATTTGCGGGGGACTTCTTCACGTTGTACATTTTCTGGGAGATAATGGCGTTCTCTTCGGTTGGGTTAATCTGGTACACCCGAACAGAGCGGGCGACAAACGCGGGGATGCGCTACATTCTATTCCATCTGTTTGGCGGGTGTGCGCTTCTCGGTGGGATACTCATCCATTACATGAACACCGGCTCTATTACCGTCGGTCCGGTAGAAACGGGTATGGGCTATCTGCTCGTGCTCATTGGCGTTGGGGTAAACACCGCATTTATATCATTACATTCCTGGCTACCGGATTCGTACCCCAAGGCAACGTTAGCCGGCGCGGTTTTCATGTGCGTATTTACGACGAAGACCGGCGTATACGTGCTGGCGAGAACGTTTCCGGGCGTAGAAGCGGTCGCATACATGGGTGGTATAATGTGTCTCTACGGGGTCGCATTCGCACTACTGCAGAATGACGTGAGAAAGCTCCTATCCTATCACATTGTCTCTCAGGTTGGCTACATGGTGGCAGGAATAGGAATAGGCACGTATATCGGAATAAACGGTGGTATTGCACACGTCTTCAACCACATTTTGTATAAGGCGCTCCTGTTCATGTGCATGGGTGCAGTGATCTATGCAACGGGGAGGCACAACCTTACCGAACTTGGCGGGCTGGCGAAGAAGATGCCGATAACAATGATAACGTGTATCATAGCTGCATTTTCCATTTCTGGCGTGCCGGGCTTCAATGGCTACGTGAGCAAAGGCATGATAATCCACGCGGCGGAATTAGAAGAAATGCATATCCTCGCAATTGCGTTGATGTTGGGCTCGGTAGGCACGTTTCTCTCGTTCTTAAAGCTCACGTATTTCACCTTTTTCAAGAAGAACGACGAAATACAGGCGAAAGAAGCACCGGTGCCTATGCTTATCGCAATGAGTGCTGTTGCGTTCCTTTGTGTGGCCATCGGGGTGTATCCTAAATTGCTCTATGGAATACTTCCGTATGCCGGCGAAGCGCTCCACTATCATCCATACGCATTAGGGCACACGATAGGCACGCTCGAGTTATTGCTGATGACCGCAGTGGGGTTCTTCGTGCTACAGTCGGTATTCTCACCGCACGAGCGAATAACGTTCGACATAGACTATGTGTACCGAAAGGCAGGAAATGGATTTATATGGCTCTGCGAGCAGCCGCTGCTTACCGTTGCGGATTTCATTGACAAAGGCCTGCTGAAAATCGCCGATGCGGCTATATGGTTCAGTAAGAATCCAACGGCAGCGTCAAGAGCAATGGTGGCGATGCTCGGCACCGTAGTACTGAGACCGTTCAATTCTACAACGCAATACGAGCAAGATTTTGAGCAGCTCAAGCGGCTCACAACAGAAGAACCGATGGTAGGATTAAGCCTTGGAGCCGGTGTGCTACTGGTAGTGACACTGTTCATCCTCTATCTGGTCATTTATCTGACGCACGGGGTGCTCTGGGTTTAACCAAACAAAACAGAACAAAACAAAGCCAATAACCCACAGCCAAATAGAGATCAGGAATCCAAAAAAACAGGAAGTGGGCCTGCTTCGGCAGACCCTCTATTCTGTTTACATTTCTCGTGAAAAAGCAACCCAGGTTTCCGTTGTCGAGACTTCTCTGCTTTCGTGAAGGAAATCTTCAATCACTTTCGCGTCTTCAGCTTCGTAAATCCATATCGCATCATACCTACCCAGCGTATGATACACTTGCAGGAACTTTACGCCATTGGGCGGCTCTTTAAGTAACTGGTCCCCAAATTTTTTCGCGTCTTCCACCATACCCGGGTTGACTCGCACGCATGTTATGAATAACATCTTTCCATTATCACCTCCTAATGCAATAATGTATGTAATATGTATCTGATTTGACATATTAATAACTTTTCATGCTTGCTAACGTAAATTGTCTCAAGATGGCAATCGTGTAATTTCCCGCTAAAATGCTCGGGATGTGCCCGTAACCAGAGAAAGACCGCATTTATTGCTTTTATGAAACTACGTTCTCAATCGCAATCTCCACAAGATCGTAGATATGCAGTGAGAGTGCGTTCATATACGGTGCGAGCATCTCAACAGGCCTCAGAACGAACGCTAAGAAGAATATAACGGAAAAGATGGCGGTTATACTTAGCGGAATGAGCATGAAGAGTGGTGCCTCTTTTCGCTTTATCTCTTCTGAGGTCCCAACCCCTTCTGGCAGCTTAAAGAACGCCGTGTGTATTATTGGGAAGAAATAAACGACATCCAGCAGAGATGCTATTAGGAGAACAAACAGGAAGATTGTCATTATCCCTCCGCCTTCTAACGAACCAAGGCAGAGATACCACTTACTTATGAACCCTACGGCGGGCGGAATGCCACACATTCCCAATGCGCAGACGGAGAATGCCAGCATCGTTACCGGCATGGTCTTCCCTACGCCGCCCATCTCACTTATGTTCTTCTTCCCGGTAGCGACCATTATTGCACCTGCACAGAGAAAGAGCGTTATCTTCATGTAGCCGTGAAAGGGGATGTGCATCATTGCGCCGCGTACCCCGTAGAAAATCGGATTTTCTAACGCTATCGAAGGTAACAACGCCGCACCAAGGAGTATGTATGAGAGCTGATTTATCGTGGAGTAAGCAAGTCTTCTCTTCAAGTTGTCCTGAGCAATGGCGAACAAATTAGCAACAATCATGGTAAAGCCTGCGATACAGGCAAGCGCCAAAGCGAGCGTAAGGTGCTCGTTCACCACATACACCGCACGCATCAGATCCACGCCGTAGATATAACAGACAATCCTGACGATGCCAAATACGCCCGCCTTCACCACTGCTACGGCATGCAAGAGCGCACTCACCGGCGTCGGTGCGACCATCGCAGTAGGCAGCCAGGAGTGGAAGGGCATCCATGCAGCTTTCAGGAACCCCAAAAGGAAACAGAAGAACAGTATTACGAGTGTCAATCTATGTGCTGGGTTCAGTGCCGCAAGTGCAGGTATGCCGCCATTCGTAAAATCTGTAGTCCCCGTAAGGTAATAGGTCATCATCACGCCGAAGAGGAAGAATACGCCCGAGGTGAGCAGATAAGCGAAATATTTACGGCCTGCGCTCAACGCTTCTTGTGTCTGATCGTGAATTACCAGCGGATAGGTTGAGACGGTCAGGATCTCGTAAAATACGAACATCGTGAGCAAGTTCCGGGACATTGCAATACCTAAAGCACCGGAAATGGCAACGGCGAAGGAGAAGAAGAACCGTGTCTGCGCATGCTCTTTCAGCGACCGCATATAGCCGATGGAATAGAATGAGACTAATATCCACAGCGAAGAGGAGGTGAGTGCGAAGATCAGGCCGAAAGCATCCACGTTGAAGCCCAATGCGACACCTGGGAATAAGGTCTGGAAAAAGGTAAATTCGATAACTTCTCTCGCTAAAATCGTGTGAATCATGGAGAAGACGAGCGAGAACATCGCTATTCCCGCTGCTATCGTCACCCCTTCACGTATATTCGGCCGTTTACCTAACAGCAGTATCAGCGGGGCTGCAAGTGCAGGGCACAGGATAACCAATAGTGGCGTCATCAGTTCTACCATTACGACAACACCCCCGCTCCTAATTCAGACAGTGTATCGATAATGAACGGCATCGGCAGCTTCGTCAGCCATAAAATACCAACTGCAATACAGAGCGCTGCAAGGATCAGCGTTGGAAGCAGCATACTAAGTGGGAGTTCAGCCTTCTTCGGTTCTCGCTCCCCGCCGTCGAGCTTTTCCTTGCTTTTCACGAAGTACATGCGCTCGATCACACGCCAGAAGTACACGAGGTTGAGAAGACTACTGAGCAGCAGCACGGCCACGAATACGTACGCGGACCACGAAAAGACTTCTGTAGCCTGTAACGACGCGAGGATTAAGAACAGTTTTGTTGCAAATCCCGCGCTCGGGGGCACGCCGATCATGGAAATCGCTGCGAGGGTAAAAGCGGCACAGGTATACGGCATCTTCTTACCCAAGCCTTCAAAATCACGGATGTCCCATAGACCGTACTTATAAATAAAAGCGCCTGCCGCCAAGAACAAGCACCCTTTCATTATCGCATGATTTGAGATGTGCGCCGTCGCGCCGAGGAGTCCCCATGCGGAGATTGGCGAGAGCCCTATCCCCAGCACGATATATCCCATCTGTGAAACGCTGGAATAGGCAAGCATTCGCTTTAAATTGTGCTGCACAATCGCAAGCACCGATCCTACTATGATTCCTATCGCAGCAATCCAGCAGATTGTTATATCCACACCTACATAGCTTCTAACGAATTCGAGCGTGAACACGGAGTAAATCACTCGAATGAGCGCGTAAGCGGAAACTTTGGACATCGTCGCTGCAATTATCGCACTGCCTGCGGAAGGCGCATAGGTGTACGCGTCAGGCTGCCAGACATGGAGCGGAAACAGCGCTATTTTTATACTTAAGCCGACGGCGAAGAACACAAACGCAGCTTGCACCAATCTGTTCCCGTACAACGGGGGCAGCAATAGTGAAAGGTCTGTTATATTCGGCGTGCCGGTTACTGCATACAGGAAACCGATGCCAAGCAAAAAGAAACAAGCGCCGATAGAACCAAGCACAAGATACACAAAGCTTGCTTTCAGCGCTTTACCGCCGGCAGCAGCGATCAACGCATACGCAGCTAAGGAAGCGATCTCCAAGAATACGTACATATTGAAGATATCCCCGGTCACGATTATCCCGCACAGGCCAGTGACGAGGAGTTGATACACGACATAAAACGGAACGATTTTATCCGGCAGTTCTTGCTCTACGCTCCGCTTTGAGTATATTACGCAGATAAAGCTCAGAAACAGAATTATCAGCAATACGTACGCATTTAACGCATCTATGACATATTCAATTCCCCACGGTGGCATCCAGCCTCCCATGCGGTAATGTATCGTTCCTATCGTCAGGACATGCTTCAAGATAAACGAAGCCATGACGAGTTGTACGAGGATGGTAGCGGCGGAAATAGCGCAGCCCGATTTCTTGTTGAGCCAACCCGCAATCCAAATAGTAAATGCAGAAAGCAACGAGATGACAATGACAAGTACGGGAAAATGTTCAGCCAAAAGCAATCTTATCACCTTTTATCCTCTTCCACAATTCCCCTCTTCCTACCCCCACCATCCACCCTCCTCACTAAGCAATTTTTAAGCGGCACTAAAGCCTCAACATACTCTGCGTATGTGCAAAGACTCATATATATGTTTCGATTTCGATTTTTGTCAAACTTTTGGAATCCACTGTAAGACTCCTTACCCACTCCACTGTTCGTCTCTGTCTGCGCTCGTGATACGAAAAAAACACTTACGAGGAACTAAAAAGGCAATACTTAAATGTAAAATAAAAACTTGATTATACGGAGAGGTGTGGTGGTGAAAGGCAGGATGGATAAAAAAGTGTTGAGGGGATTGCTCATATTAGTTGTGTGTGTGGTTTTGGTGGTCTCAGTGGTCTCTGTATTTCTGCTTGATTCTGAGCTATTAATCGGTGTCCTCTACGGGGTGGCGGGAGTTGGGCTTTTCATGCTACTCGCGAAGGTGTTAACCTTAATTCAAAAGGAAGGGAAACAGGATGATTGAGGCTACTATACCTCCTTTTCTCATATTCTTTTTCGGTGCTGCAGTAATCCCCTTGCTTGGTAAGGGTAAAGTGAGGCAAATCTTTCTTGTTGCGTTGGCACTTCTTGGCGTGGTGAGTGTGAGGTTATTCATACCGCAAACCGGCTGGATAACACCACAAGCAGGGTGGATTGTGTCAATTCTGCCCGGAATTGAGTTGACGTTCTTGCAGGTTGACCGGCTGAGCCTGGTAATGGGGTATATCTTTGTACTGGCTGGTGGCGCTGCGATAATCTATGCGATAGGCACGGTAAAGGAAGCAGGGCAGTACCAATGTGGGTTGTTATACATGGGAAGCGCACTGGGTGCGATCTTTGCCGGCGATTTCTTCACGTTGTATATCTTCTGGGAGATAATGGCGTTCTCCTCGCTTGGCTTGATCTGGTACGAGGGTTCGCGGCGGGCGCGAGATGCGGGGATGCGATATATTTTGTTTCACCTGTTTGGCGGCTGTGCGCTTCTTGCCGGGATAATCATTCATTATGTGAATACAAATAGTATCGTTTTGAGTCCCGTGGAACCCGGTTGGGAATACTTTTTACTACTCCTGGGGATAGGCGTAAACGCGGCATTCATACCACTGCATACCTGGCTGCCCGATTCGTATCCCAAAGCGACGATCGCAGGCACCATTTTCCTGTCTATATTCACGACGAAGACGGGCATCTACGTGCTTGCGAGAACGTTTTCGGGTGTCGAAGCAGTAGCGTACATGGGCGGCTTGATGTGCCTCTACGGCGTTATCTTTGCTATCTTGCAGAATGATGTGCGAAAACTGCTCTCGTACCATATCGTGAGTCAGCTGGGCTATATGGTGGCTGGGGTGGGAATAGGTACGTTTATTGGAATAAACGGTGCAATCGCACATCTGTTCAACAACCTGTTGTTCAAGACAACTTTGTTCATGTGTATGGGTGCGGTGATCTATGCGACGGGAAAACACAACCTCACGGAACTCGGAGGGCTGGCGAGGAAGATGCCGGTGACGATGATAACCTGTGTCATTGCGGCTCTTTCTATTTCTGGTGTTGTGGGCTTCAACGGCTATGTGAGCAAGGGGATGGTAATACACGCTGCGCAAGCGGAGGGAATGCAACTCCTTACAATCGCTTTGACCCTGGGTTCCGTAGGCACGTTGATTTCGTTTTTAAAACTCACGTATTTCGCCTTTTTCAGTAAGAATGAGGAGATAGAAGCAAAGGAGGCACCGTTACCCATGCTCATTCCGATGTGCTTTACTGCGTTTCTCTGCATTGCGATCGGATGGTTTCCTCGATTGCTTTACGGGCTCTTACCGTTCGAAGAGGCTGCGTCACATTTCAACGCGTACGAAGTCGGGCACACCATCGGCGTTGTCGAGTTACTGCTGATGACGGTGTTTCTGTTCTTCATGCTGGGTTTCTTCGCGCCGCATGATAAGATAACGTATGACATGGATTATCTTTATAGAAAGGCGGGGAGAGGATTTTTATGGTTCTCTGAGAAGCCGCTCATGGGCTTTGCGGTTGGAGCCGAGAAGACGGTGTTGAGAATTGCTGATTTTTTCGTCACGTTCAGTAAGAATCCCTTGAGAGCGCTACGAGTGATGGCGGACCTGATAGGCGTAGCGCTGATAAAACCTTTTGTTTTCCTTTTCAATCTGGTGATACACCCGGTATACAAGTATTACGAGCAAGATTTGGAGCGGACAAAGAGTCAACCACTTGAAGAACCAATGACAACGGTAAGTTTAGGAACTGCAGTGCTGCTGGTGCTGCTCTTTTTCACGTTATATTTGATCGTTATGCTGATACACGGGTGGCTTATAAGCCCTTGACCTCTTTTGAAGTGTTCTTCGCAGGTGGATAGCTAAATGATCACGAAAGAGTTGGTAAAGGACGTAACGATAATGGTTTTGAAGCGTGCGGAGACTATGTTACCGGAGGATGTAAAAGCGGCATTGAGGCGTGCGTACGAGCGCGAGGATAACGAAATCGCTAAGGTACAGTTGGAGGCAATGCTTGAGAATGTCGCGTTGGCAGAGGAGCTGCAACGTCCAATATGTCAGGACACGGGCCTTCCCCTTTTCTTCGTGCGATTCGGCAGTTGTAACGTCAAACTCAACGATATAGAAGCAGGCATCCGTGCAGGCGTTGCGGAAGCGACGGAAGAAATCCCGCTGCGGTCGAACGTTGTGGATCCGATACTGAGGCAGGGCGAAAGCGGGAATATCGGCGATAAAATACCGTACATCAACTATGCAGTAGATCCTGAGGTTGACGGGCTAGAGATATTAGTATTCCCGAAAGGCGGGGGCTCGGAGAACATGAGTGCATTCACGATGCTCACGCCGAAGCAGGAAGCAGAAGCATTGAAAGCGATAAAAGCGTTTGTTCTCGAGATGGTGCTCAACGCTGCGGGTAAGCCGTGCCCGCCGACGATTATTGGCGTTGGTATTGGCGGCTCGGCAGATCTGGCGATGAAGCTCGCGAAGGTAGCGTTACTACGACCTGTTGGCGAGCGGCATAAAGAAGAGCAGATCGCGCATTTTGAGAAAGACCTCTTGGAGGCGGTGAACACTACAGGCATAGGCCCAATGGGTTTAGGCGGCAAAACCACCGCGCTTGATGTGCATATCGAAATCGCAAGCACGCATATTACCAGCCTACCGGTCGCCGTGAATTTTCAGTGTTGGGCAGCACGTCAAGCAGCTGCAAAAATATCTGCGGATGGCCGAGTAAACTACCGGTAAAAATAGATGAGTTTTTTAGCGTTACTGAGTGCGAACAGGCAATTCCTCTCTTCCGTCACCAAAACGATGTTCCGGTTTTGAGGTGGTGAGCGTAGCGAATGTTTCATCCTTTTGTCATGAATTTATAAAACCATCGCGTGCCCCGGAGTGGCTACCGCGAGGGCCGGGGGATACCCCCTCATTCAAGCGGCAAAATCGGCGATGAGGTTTTGTGTATTTGTGTCTTCATTTTTGAGTACCTGGAATTTATCAATACCTTTCACCCTTTTCTGTTATGCGCATATACATCTGCATATATATTTAAAAGCTTTTTGGTTTTTATCTCGCCACTAATTTGCCGTGGATAATCCGGCATTTCACGCATGCAGACCGAAACTCCACTAAAAACGTTTTACTCACTCTCTTAGAAGCGGCATTTTTTTTGGGGGGGGGGGGGAAAAAACTCTTATTTCGGAACCTACCTGACAAGAAACTTGGCTATCCAATTTCAAACTGAGTTATGGGTACATAACCGGTGTTGACCGTAAGAAAAACGCATAAGATTTAAATGATAAAACTAAACATTGTTATCAACGAAATCACCAGATAACCTCAGATGGGGGTGACGAAGGGTAGCACAATGGAGGTAGAAAGGAGAATTTTAAAGTCGACTTGGGGCTATAACGGCAATTTAGAGCCGCTCTGCGAGGTGGAAGATCGAGATGATGACATTCTGGTCTCCGTTGACCTCCCCCGCGTGAATAAAGAGAACGTGGAGGTAAATACGACCGAGAACACGGTGGAGGTAATAGCGAAGATGAGCAATGCCGTCGCGTGGGATCGGTGGGGGGTTGTTCAGAAGAAAATTACCTTCCAATCGTTCAGAAAGCAAATTCGGCTGCCCGAGCCCATTGAGCCGGAGAAAGCACGTGCAGCATTGAAAAACGGCATTCTCATGATTACATTGCCGAAACAAAAGCGTAAAGTACTGATTCGTATTGAATAGAATAATTCCGCTGCGCGTGCGCAAAGGAACAAACAAACGGTTTAATCCACCACATTCAGAGAGAAGCCCAGACTTTTTGCTGAGTGAGTAATCATACCGATTGAAATAACATCAACACCAGTAGAAGCGTAATCCTTTACGTTATCCTGATTTATGCCTCCGGATACCTCTACGATCAATCCCTCTCGAAGCCCTCGCTCGGTGAGCAGTCGCACACACCCGTTTACTTCCGCTACCGTCATGTTATCCAGCATGATGATGTCGATGTGCAATTCCGCAGCTTGGAGCGCTTCCTCTATGCTTTCCACTTCCACCTCGATTTTTCGGGTGAAACTGACCTTCTCCTTCGCCTTGGTTACCGCGTGCTCCAGCCCCATGAGCTTTATATGATTGTCTTTTATAATCACCGCCTCGTACAAGCCAAATCGGTGCGGGTCGCCGCCACCAATAGTAATCGCCCGTTTCTCGTATTTCCTGAAGCCCGGTGTCGTTTTTCGCGTACCCGCTATTCTCACCTGCTTGTTGATCGTTCTCGCTTTGCGTACAAGAACGTTCGTTAACGTCGCTACACCACTCATGCGGCCTAATATATTAAGTACAAGCCGTTCCGCCTTCAAGATCTTCGCACCGGCCCCCTCCATCGTCAGAACAGTATCATTGCTCTTTACTCTATTACCGTCCATGAACTCAGAGGAATAGTGGATGGAGAAATAGTCGCATATCTGTTCCACCTCAAGTAAACCCGCAAGGACCCCGTCCTCATTCACCGTTATCTCCGCTTTACAATCGGTATAGGGCACTATCTCTTCGTAATCCTC
The DNA here is from genome assembly GCA_964443855.1 of uncultured Halobacteria archaeon. GTDB lineage: Archaea > Halobacteriota > Syntropharchaeia > Alkanophagales > Methanospirareceae > JACGMN01. The sequence continues at coordinate 11,268 of CAYUEX010000017.1, forward strand.
CTGCCCTATATCTTCCTCCAGAAAACTTTCTATCTCCTTCAGCAGCATCTGCAAATAAATCTTATCTTTTTAAATAAAGAATGTTTATTCAAAAATCTCCCTTTTAGCATAGGGCTCTTCGTTGTTAAAAAATGGCGAAAATAAGCGTGGGTGTGGTTGGCTGCGGCGCGATCGGAAGTGAGATCTGCAAGGCAATAGACATGGATAAAGTAAACGGGCATGCGTTGGATTTAGGAATGGAACTCAAATTGTTGATTGACAATCATCCTGAGCGTATCAAACAGCTCCGTAAAGACCTGCGCACGAAGCCAGATCTTACAAAAACTGATAGCACGGGCCTGGCTGAGGTTTTCGATGACGTTGATTTGGTCATCGAATGTGCATCCCAGACGGCGGTTCGTGAGTTCCTGATACCAGCATTAAAGAGGGGTAAAGACGTCATGATCTTGAGTGTCGGCGCACTGCTGTGCGATCCCGGCCTTCTTAAAGACATTGAACGTATTTCGAAGGAGAAAGGCTGTAAGGTGTATATCCCGTCAGGTGCCATTGCGGGAATAGACGGGTTAAAATCCGGAGCCATTAGCGGCATCCGTTCGGTGGAATTAACGACGAAAAAGCCCCCGCGCGGTTTTGAGGGGAATGCGTACGTTAAGAAACGTGGCATAGATTTGTCATCAATAACGGAGGAGCAAACGCTGTTTTCAGGGTCTGCGAAGGAAGCGGTGGAGCATTTTCCGGAGAACATAAACGTAGCTGCTACATTAAGCCTCGCGGGCATCGGTCCCGAGGCGACAAGGGTGAAGATAGTTGCCGATCCAGCAGCGAAAAAGAACAAGCATGAGGTAGAAGCAAAAGGCGAATTTGGGGAATTATTCGTCCGGGTGAAGAACGTCCCGTCGATTAGCAACCCAAAGACGAGCCATTTAGCTTCGCTTTCTGCAATAGCAACACTGAAACGCATATCCTATTCGATACGGGTTGGAACGTAGAAAATGGAGCAAAAAGAACTGCTAAGAAAATTTCTGAACCTCGAGGACGAGGTTGAGGAGATAGTGGAAGCGTGGAAGCTTTTTATCGATACTAACAAGGCGTTTAGAGACGTTGAAGCGCGAATTATAAGTAGGAGAGAGGGGGACAACGTACAGCGGACATTCACGCGGTATATACGAAAGAACAAATTACGGATGTTGGACGAAGAAACGGGGCTGAAAGCGCATGAAATCGCACTAGTCCGAGAAGAGGATGAGACCGAAGGAGAGCTAAAAACGTTAAACAGCTTTGATCTCTGGCTGCTGACGGATTTTAAGGATGTCTGTACCGTGTGGGTGGCTGAGGACTTTAAGCAGGTGGATGGCTTTCCTGATACGATCCTTGCGTTTTTGGACAACCCGTATGTTAATGTTCGCCTGAAAGAGCGCTTAATAGCGAAGGATACGGAACGAGGCGAGAAACTCTTCACGACAATCCTTGAAGATAAACCCTCCGCGGTGAGTGCCCATTTAGTGCTTGTAGGCCATTACGAGCGAGAAAAACGAATGGATGACGCGGAAGCAGAATATAAACGAATGTTAACCGAGACCGACGATGAGGTGGTGTGGGCGAATTATGGCGGCTTATTAGAAAAGAGAGGGCGCTACGTAGAGGCTTTTGATGCCTTTAAAGAGAGTTTTGAGGTTTGCGAGCGGATTGGAAAGGCTGGCGATCGACTAGGAACCTTAATCAAAGAAAGCATAAGTAGAGTGGAGCGGATGAAGAATTTAGAAGGCGATGAAGCGGAGAATGCGCGGGAATATTGGGAATCAGTCTGGTTGATTGAAGACATACGAGAATTTGCAGATGAAACGTGCACAAAGGAGATAGAGAAAGCACAGGATGAATACAAGGAGGAGAAAGGCATAGAAGCGATGCATGTGGAGGACACGTTTGATTTTCTCAACTGGTTCCTGTTCAGCCGAACGCTCGAGGATGGGCGTACTCCAGGACTAGTGTATGCGGATGAAACGGGGCTCAGCGACGAGCTAAAGGAGAAGATAAAGGTGCTCGGTAACCCAATAAAAGGTGATTTTGAGGTTGTGAGTGTAGATCAGGCCGGCTTCAAATTTGTGGTTAAAGATGTGCAGACGGAAGCGGAGTACGAGTTGTGGGGGAATATCCCTGACATGAAAGGGAAAGTAACCTTTACCGGGCATATCTATCCCTGGGGTGATCTCTATTTCACCGAAAGCCTCTTTAAAGCGCACATGGAAGAAGAGTGAGCTTGGAAACGTTCGATTTGTTTAGATAGCATTATATAATCGTAGTAAGAAGAGCTATATACCTGTGTGATGGGACATGCCCGTAATAAGATTGTATTACGATGATTTGGAAGCCCTTACCGGCGTAAGCATAGAACGGATAAAGGAGCGCATGCCGCTGCTCTGCGCGGATGTAGAGCGAATCGAAGCAGATTACATGGATGTCGAGTTCTTTCCGAACCGTCCGGACCTCTTTAGTGTAGAGGGCGTGGCCCGTACCCTGAAGCAATTCCTGGATCTCAAACCAGGCTTGGCGAGCTATCCTGTGGAGAAGTCAGGTATTGAACTGACCGTAGACGAGTCGGTTCTAAACGTGCGGCCGTACGTTGTGTGCGGTGTGGCAAGGAACTTGCAGTTTGATTCACGGGGGATAGAATCGCTGATGCTCTTACAAGAGCAGCTACATCGCGGCTTAGGTCGTAACAGGAAAAATGTTTCGGTGGGCGTGCATGATTTATCGAGGGTGAAACCGCCTTTTAAGTACCTTGCCGTTGATCCCAGTTTCTCGTTTGTCCCACTGGACTACAACGAGGAGATGACGATGACGGAAATTTTAGAGCGGCATCCCAAAGGAATTGGATACCGCTACATTCTCGAAGATAAAGATAAATATCCCTTGATTGTCGATTCTGAAGGCAACGTCCTATCTTTCCCGCCTATTATCAATGGCGAGCTGACGAGAGTCACGGAATTTACGGAGGAGATCTTCCTCGATGTAACGGGCTTGAACGAGCATGTTGCAATGGCACTTAATATTATCGCTACTGCACTTGCAGAACGTGGCGGAACGATTCAATCGGTGGTGGTTCGTTCGCCGGGCAGTGGAGGCGTAGTGAAGGAGAGAGAGACGCCCAACTTAGAGCCAACGACAATGGAAATAGCGGTAAAAGAGGCCAATTCGCTCATTGGAGTTGATTTAAACGCAGAGGAATGCGCGACGTGCTGTGAGCGAATGGGGCTTGGTGCGTCGGTAAAATCCGAGGAGACGATAGCAGTGAAGATACCTGCGTATCGGTACGACATACTTCATCCCTGGGACATTATCGAAGATATCGCTATCGGTTATGGCTACGATCGGCTAACGCCTGTGCTGCCGGATACGGTGGTTATCGGCGAAGTACACCCAATAGAGGCTAAAGAAGCTTCTGTAAGAAGTATAATGGCTGGTTTGGGCTATTTCGAGGTGTTTACCTTCACGTTAACCTCGGAACGGAGGCAGTTTGAATGGATGCGGAGAGCGGAACGAGAACCAGAAAAAGTACCGGTTGCATCACCCATAAGCACGGAGCAAACCATTTTGCGGTGCTCGATTCTTCCTAATTTGCTGGAGATCCTTGCGATTAACAAGCATCGCGACTTACCGCAGCGGATCTTCGAGGTCGGACCGGTCGTATTGAACTTCAAAGAGGAATACATGCTTGCGGCGGTGTCAACGCACGCCACTGCGAACTTCGCAGAGATCAAGTCAATGGTGGATGCGGTGCTCAAAGAGCTGGGGCTGAACGATGCAGAGGTGGTAAACTCAAATGACGGCGCATTCTTCGAGTACGGACGAAGAGCGGACATCCTCAAAGACGGCAAGTATATAGGCGTGTTCGGTGAGTTCCATCCAGAGGTAATCACTAATTTTGGGCTGGACCATCCCGTCGTGGGATTTGAAGTGGATATATGAGTTCCGTTAGGCGAAAAGGAAGATAGAATGCCCGATGTAATGAGTTTGGATGAGGTATTTGAGTGGGCAACGAGTGAAATAAACGTGTGGGAATTCCTAGAAAATGTGAAATGGGACATCTTAGTTAACAAGCCTAACAAGTTTGTTACAATAAACGAAATAGCGGAGAAATTGAACTGGCAATTCGAGGGATACATAGAGGTGATGCATTTTCTATGTCTCCCACTGAGTCGTTTACCTGACATAGAACGTCGAGAAGATACAGATCACTCCTTAGTAGCATATATGTATAAACCCGCTAAACTGGTAGACGAGTGGACGAAGCTGAATAGGCAGGAATCATACCACTCATTTATAAAAAAGGTAGCAAATTCTTTCAAAGAAGTCAAACGTAAAGAGGAACTTGAAAGGCAAGATGTGCGATTAAACCAATTCGAAGAAAGGCAAAGACAACTAATAGAAAGTCTAAGAAACGAAAGGCGTGCACGGAGGGATATGTAAGCGGAAGATGAGATTTTAAATAGTGAAAGTAATAAAAAGAATCGATAAAGTATGAATAAACTTGAAGAAGAAGTGAAAGAATTCCTGCGAAGCTTAGAAAGAGAAGAAGGACATTCTTTCGAGATACTTCCAAAACATAAATTGGAAGGTGCTTCTGGACAGCGTAGGGAAGTTGATTTTGTTATCAAAAACTTTAACGAGATAAAGTATTTGGTGGAATGTAAAGATGTATCCTCACCAAATTTCCAAACCTTTCATACGCAGATGTGCAGGGCATATACTGAACTTTGTGATTTGCTATTAAAGTCAAATGACGATTTTAGTCACCCAGCAGTCCGAGGTATAGTTGTGGTTCGTGACATTTCGTACATTTTTGAGAAAAACTCTTGGAGCGATGAATTTGATAAATGGAGGAATTTGTTCAGTCCAATAAATACAAAATTTTTCAATCTTGATATGTTTAAAGATGAAGGATTGGGTATCAGAGATTTAATTAGGGATGAAGAAGATGGTTAGCAAATCGAGTAAATATCAATCAATTTTTCTCTCTCATCACTTATTCTTATACCTGAAAAACCGCCGTTTCAAAACGTCCTTCTCCGATTGAATAATCAGTTCGACTAAGTTCTCGTCTAGCGCGCTTTCTTGTTTCAAGATATCCTTGGCGTCGTTGACGGAAAGTCCCTTACCCGCAAGCGTTACCAATGCCGCCTTTCCGTAAATTGCAATCAATTCAGCCGATTGTTCTGCATCGTTAACCAGCTTACTTGCAGTTTTGCTTTTACTTGCGCTCTTCCGTATACTTCTTCTAACTTCGGTCTCATCGGCTTTTGAGGCCCCTATCCTTGCTGATTCGCATTCAGGGCACTTTAAACTCTCAGTCTCCACATCGTTTATTCGCTGCACTGCGGTATACTGCCAGCAATTGGTGCAGACAAAAGTCAAGGATTCATCTAACAGCCGAGCCTTCACGTATTTGTGGATAACCCGATGCATTCGCTCTGGTGGGATGAGCTCGTAACCATGTTTTATCATCTCGACAATGCCTGCAATCGGGCTGACCTCGTCGCCTGTGATTACCGCTATTTCCAGCTCACCGGTGTGTATCCGTTTTAACAGCTGAGCGGTCAGTTTAATATCAACATCCTTATCCTGAGCTTCACGCAACGCTTCCTCAACGACCGCAGTTCCTTCAAAACTCCGTATTACGTTATCTAAATCGAGATCGCTCAATGACGCGTCCCGGGCTATAGCGCCGAATCGCCGTGCTACATGGATGAACCGCATTTTGAATAGTCGGCTGCGTGCTAAAGCGTTTAAGGCGAGTGATTCAACGGGTTTGGCCGCCAAATCGAGAATAATCGCTTTAACCTCTTCGGGCTCTACAGTGGGCTCTTCGGTCTTGAGCTGTATCCGATACGGGTCTTGCTGCACCCCTACTGGCGTACCGATCCGGTCGGACAGAACAGAAGCTAAGAGCATCGCGAAGGTCCTATTCGCACGAAGCCCAAAGGAGCAATGTAGGATTATCTGATCTTTCCAGCGTTCGAGTGTTAACAGCCTATCGGTCGGCACGGGATAGCCCTTTCTCACCTGCTGGACTATTTCGTCTAGGGCTCGGGTAAGCGTTTGCTGGCTGCCCGGATATTGCTTAAAGGGTTCCGTGTTCATCTCAGCGACTTCGCTGCCAGGGTCACGCTCGTGTTCCTCTTTCACTATCCTGCGAATCGTACCGACTTCATCTGCGATTGAATACGGAACGGGAATCTCCTCGCCCGCCCAGCTGGGAATGGCACCGGTGGGATCTTCCTCATGCTTCACAAAGATCTTCTCACCGTACACGTGCAGAATTTTCCATGCGCGACCGCCTTCGATGAACTTGTTCCCAGGCTTGGCATATTCCGCGACAAATGATTCATCTAACACGCCAACGGGCGTATCATCCTCGTCAATGACCAGAGAGTGTCGTACCTCGGGAATCATAGACAAATGCTCGAAATAATAGCTGTAGAACGGTTTTATCCGCTGCGGTCTCAGGAATACTTTATCGTCCTCAGAGAACCAGAGCAGTCGTGGCATGCGGGAATGCATGTAGCTCAAAACAGTGACCAATTCGGGCTCTTCAAGGTTGCGATAGGGATACGCTTTCCTGATGACATGCAAAGCTTCTTCAAAGCTCCATCGCCGTTTCGTTAAAAGTAGCCCGGCTATCTGATGTGCCAGGACGTCAAGCGGCTTATCAGGAATATCCGCTGGCTCTAAATCGTCCGCAAGAGCACGGCGACAAATGGCCAACGCTTCCAACGCATCGTCCGAATCCTGGACGATGATCGCGCCGTGTGCAATTCCTCCTATGCGATGACCGCTTCTCCCAATTCGCTGGAGGAGCCTGGTTACCTGTCGCGGCGAGTTGTACTGAATGACAAAATCCAACCGTCCGATGTCTATCCCCAACTCTAAAGAACTCGTGCAAATGATCCCGTGCAGCGAGCCCTCTTTAATGCCGCGTTCGACATTTATTCGCGATGGCTTGGAGAGCGAGCCGTGATGAACGCCCACGAGGAAGTTCAAATCCCACACCCGGAACCTGCTACCGAGTATTTCAGTAATCGACCGTGTATTGGTGAATATCAACGTGGATTCATGCGCTTCAACAAGCTTTTTCATCAGCCGTAACCGTGCCGCGACTTCAGGATACGTGTACAGCTCCTCAGCCAGTTTGTAATCGTCAGAATCGGCCTTTGGATAATATACCTCCACCTGCACGAGTCGGGACACCGAGACGTTAATTATCTCACACGCTCGTTCAGTACCAACCAGGAATTTCGCTACTCGATCGGGCGAGCCGATGGTCGCGGATAAGCCGATGACCTGGAAATCGCCGTCTTTCAGGTATCGAAGTCGTTCTAACGCAAGCGCGAGTTGCGAGCCGCGTTTGTCAATTGCGAGTTCATGCACTTCGTCGACGATTACCCACTTGACTGCAGCCAGGTGCTGCCGCATAATCCTGCCTGGTAAGATCGCCTGTAACGTCTCCGGCGTGGTAATCAAAATGTCGGGTGGTACCACCGCCTGCGCTTTTCGTTCCCGCGTCGTGGTATCGCCATGCCGCATGCCCAATCGCAAATCAAGCCGTTTACACCACCACTGCAATCGCTCAAGCATATCTCGGTTCAGCGCCTTGAGCGGCGTGATGTACAGTACTTTTATGCCCGGCTCGCGTTCAGCTTTGATTACTGTATCTAAAACAGGCAACAATGCTGATTCGGTCTTTCCCGTTGCTGTTGGTGCGATCAATAATACGTTCTTCCCCGTCATTATTGGCGGAATGGCTTTGCTTTGGGCTTCTGTAGGCTCTGAAAATCCTTTTTCCTGAATGGCTCGCTTAAGTGGACTGGATAATAAAGAAAATACGTTAGAGGGCATTTCTGTTTTGTGATGTAGCACAAGTAGTAGTGTAATCTGACAGAAGAAAAAGTATACAAGCAGTGACGGCTTAGAAAATACTATGCCCCCTTATTGGTTTGCAATCAAATAAATAGAGGACTAACATAAAATGAGCAGCTTATTTCATCTTAAACGTGGCGTTATACCCGCCTGTGACGTGTACGATATAAAAACGTTTCGTAGACTTATTGAGGCTACGTACGACGTTGAAGGGATCGTCGGCTACAAAATCGGCGCGCTTCTCGGCTTAACCTACAGCCTCCCGCACTTGGTCAAGATTGTGCACGAATATACAGATTTGCCGGTGATCTACGACCACCAAAAGGCAGGAACGGATATTCCGCGAATGGGTGAGAAGTTCGCGACTATCTGTGCGGACGCCGGGATAACGGGCGTAATACTCTTCCCACAAGCTGGCCCACAGACTGAAGCAGCATTCATAGACGCGCTGTACGATAAAAATTTAGTTCCTATGGTAGGCGGTGAGATGACGCATTCGCACTATTTAGCGAATGAGGGCGGCTTTATCAGAGACAACGCGCCCGTGGAGATGTACACGCTCGCTGCTGAGAAGGGTGTAACTCATTTCGTTGTACCCGGGACGAAACCTGCGGTTATTAAGCGATACCACACGTTGCTGTCTGGACAGGTGAAAGAGCCGGAATACAGCATGCCGGGCATTGGCAAACAGGGCGGCGACATAACGTCCGCTTTCGAGGCGTTAGGGGACGCACCGGCGTATGCAATCATCGGAGCGAGCATTTACGAGCACGAGGATATGGCTACAGCCGCACGACGATTTTGCGCAGAGGCGCTTGAAGTAACCGGAAGTGAGTAGTAGCATGAGCTGGCACGAAGAGAAGGAAGAGGTGGGAAAGGAACTCGTACGTGCATTGTACAAACACGGCATGATTAAGACCTGGTTCAGGGATAACCCACACGGGTGGACGCTCGTTTCCGGTCTCTGGAGTCCCTTGTACATCCAATTACGACCCCTGTCCTCGTATCCAGAACTGCTCAAAAAGGTTGGCAATGCCCTGGGCAGGCTGATAAAAGCAGAATGCCCTGGTGTAAACCGGCTTATCGGTGTTGCGACTGCAGGCATACCGATCGCCACCGCTATTTCGTTAGAAGCGAATATTCCTTCGTGTTTCACGCGTAAATTAGAAGGAGTGCGATCTTTAGTGGATTTCAACCGGTTTGTAAAGGGATATGGCGAGCATTCTATGATTGAAGGTGTCTTAGAGGACGGTGATGCGGTAGGTATTGTGGACGATCTGGTAACCAAGTTCGATAGTAAAGTGCTGGCGGTCAAGCAATTGGAATTCGAGCGAGAAATACGCGGGTTAAAGCAGGTAACGTGCTCTGATGTCATCGTCGTCCTGGATAGAGAGCAAGGCGCGAAAGAGATTGCCAAGGAATACGGAATAGCGCTACATTCGTTAATCCCGTTTATGTCACAAGGAGTGGAGTGGCTTAAGGACGTTCTCGCGGATCAAGAATATGAGGTAATTGTCGATTATCTGCAGAACGCAGAAAAATATCAGGATCCGCGCGTACAAGCAGAGTTGTCTGAGCTTGCACGGCTGGAGCAGTAGCAGCCAGCACTAGCGGAGATATCTCAGAACACCTCACAGATGAGGATTCTTCGGACATGACATCGCGGGTTCGCCCGTTATCCAGTACATACCTTGGTTACACCAATCGCATTCGACGATCGAGTCGAACTGGCCGTTTTTAGACTTGTTTACAATGTGGGGATCAGCCACCTGCGCTCTGCCCAGTGCCACGAGGTCCGCTTTGCCTTCTGCGATAATTCTATCGGCCAATTCGAGCTTGAGTATGTTTCCCGCGCAGATTACCGGGACATCAACAACCGCTTGTATTCCCGCAGCAAGTGGAACATGCACGGCTTCGCCCATC
>CAYUEX010000018.1:0-20670 GCA_964443855.1 uncultured Halobacteria archaeon
ATATAATACTAAGCAAACTTTATGAGTGAAACAGCGGGTATTAATTGGGCTTAAAGCTTTCTGACGTGGATTTCAGCTTCTCTTTACAATCATTGTCAAGTTCAAGTCTTTTTTTACAACTTTCTCGTACTCGCCCTTGATATACGGCTTTATCAGCTCCAGATCGCCGATCCCTGGAATTATCTCTGCTATCAGCTCGCCATCGTCAAATACTCGCACCACGCCGTCACTTTCTGAAACTACCACGGCTATGGCATCGGTTTCTTTAGAAATAGACGCGGCAGCCATGTGCCTGCTGCCCAACCCCAACGGAAGGTCTACATGACGAGCAATCGTTTCTATGTAGCGTGCTGCGGAAAGCGCGTAGCCATCGCCACTGATAATAAACGCGCCGTCCACCTTCGCCAACTCTCGCAAACTTCCCTGCACGGGTGTATCACGTATATCCTTCTCTTCCTTCGGGTAATTCTCAAGCGGGTCTAAGATTAACGGTTTTGACCGTTTCAACACTTTCTTCTCGTCCCCGACCACGAAAAGTGCCCCGAGATTCCGCTGCTCACCGCGCAGTCTCGCCATGCACACCGCGATTTCGAGCACGGTCTCAAGCACATCAGGATCGCATTTCCGTTCCTCGCCGCAGATTTCCCTCAACATTTTTTGCTTGGCTATTAAATAATACTATTGTTTGTACAGGCATAAAATTGCAGGTATATAGAGACAGTATGAGAGAAAGAGCCAATCCTTGGAGAAGCGTTGCAAGAGCCTATTCACCTTCTCACATCACCGGCTTCTTTGCGATACATGAGGATAACAATCCGCTTATTAAAGGCTCTCTTGGCTGCGGCATCGTGTTAGAATCGGGCTGCGTAACTGAGGTTTCTCTCGGTACCAAAAGTCCGGGGAGGACGCGTATAGAACTAAACGGCCAAGTAGAAAAGGCGCAAACCACGCAGTACGTTGTCGAGCGGTTGGCTAGGCCGTCGTCGGTTACTGTATCGACGGACTTTGACGTGCCGGTCGGCTGCGGTTTTGGCGCGAGTGCTGCTGGGGCGCTCAGTACTGCTTTAGCCTTGAACGAACTCTTAGCGCTGGACATGACACTCAACGAGGTAGCGCAGATAGCGCACTGCGCTGAGGTGGAGAACAGTACAGGCCTGGGCGATGTCATTGCGGAGATCTATGGCGGTGTCGTGATCCGCAAGAAGCCTGGTGCTCCGGGAATAGGGCTGATTGATCGCATACCGCATAGAAACGAGCGAATCAGCTACGTGGCGCTTGGCACGAAATTGACGAAGTCGGTACTAGCAGAGGGCGGTTCCGAGCAGAAACGGCGCATAAACGAAGCGGGTAAAGAAGCGCTGAAAGCGTTACTGCAGAAGCCCACGTTAGCAACGTTCATGCACGTGTCACGTGAATTTTCATTGCGGATCGAACTGATAAGCGACACCTGCAAGGATGCGATAGAGGCCGTAGCAGCCGAGGGGGAGGTTGCCAGTGTGGCCATGTTAGGTGAGACTGTCTTTGTCATTGGCGAGAGTGAGGCATTGCGCGAGTTCGGCGCCGTAAAGGAAAGCAGCATATCCGATGCGGGCGTGCGACTTTTATAACACTTCTATTGAACCCGCGTCAAACCGTCATTCCACGCGCTTTTCCTGTTTCACTTCTAATACCGTGCCCTCGTCATCCAACACGAATTCCAGTAAAATACGGTCTGTTTTGAACGTTTTGGGATTCCAAGTCCGTTCACAGACCCCGCATTCCACATCGCTGCCTAATTCCGTGACGTACCAGCTCGCATCGGCGTACGGCGCGCCGCAATGCGGGCAACGGCTGACCGTGACATCCAGAAAGGCTTTCTTGTGCGCCATAGGTGAAAGACTGTTTTTTGAACAAAAGAAAGAGTTCAGGCAGATAGGATTAAATCCAGCAGCGTTTTCTTATCTATTTCCGCTCGTGTCCGCCAGCCGATGTACAGCACCTTGTCGGCTTCACCCACGTAGCCCTGCTTGATAAACCGGTCGAGTGTGAAGTAGACCCGCTGTTTGGGGAATTTATTGCTTAAAAAGTCCTCGACTGATTTTCGCGGCACTTTGCCCTGTTTCGAGATGATATAGGCTAACGTAGCGGAGAGCATGGCAACGTTGTCGATTCGTTCACCCGATGCCTTCTCAATCACGGGGCTCTTGAGCACGACCATGAACCGGTCACGTTCCGCTTTCTTAGCTTCGGCTCCTTTTCCTTCGTCTGCTTCCCCCGATTCACTTATCCGCTTGACTTCCATGCCGAGCGTGCCAAGCGTGGCATTCAAAACCGCGATCACCTCTAAATAATCCTCACCCAGTGCTCGTTTGAGCTCCCAGCCTTTAACGCCCGGAACCCTGTGCCGTCTGAAGAGCAATATCTGGGCTGCTTTCTTCACCTTCCGTTCGGTCCTTATCTCTGCTTCTTCTTCTCCATCCATTGTGACCAATCCTCGTAGCTTAACGAAACAGGAATCGACCTGCTCGGGGTGCGCGGTGCCTGGGCATCGACGTTGCCATCGCGTGGTGAAATGAACACCTCATCTTCTAACGGATTTATATCGAGGTCTGCTTTTCCTTCGCTTACCAGATAACTCGTCAGATACGCCTTTTTCACACTCGATTCAAACGAATCTTCATAAATAAAATCCTGGTATTCGACGTTGCCACGGTCTTCAAGCTCGTGTAATACTGCTTGCAGCACGTCGTCAAACTCAGACTTAGACAGGATATTCAGGTTAATTAAATCATCGAGATTGAAGCTCGATTCGACCTCAAACGGAAGCGGGAACTCCTCAGTACGCTCACCAAAAGGTACGAGCGCGTTCCAGTACTCCAGTCCCTCGTTCAACCGCTGTGGCGTCATACGATCCAGTGCGATGACGGGATGCCACGCGGAAAAGAACGCGGTTGCTAAGTGCTGTGGCTCCATCAGTTTGAGTTTGAGTTCGAGTAACGCAGGGTCGATATAGAACGACGAGGAGCGGTCTTTTATCCACTTGCCTTGCAGTTCGATGATCTTTGCCAATTCCGCAATCGCCTCGGCGTCTAAAAGCAGGTCGTCCAGCGACTTCCATTTCTTAGTGTACCGCTTCAGAGTCTCCAGAAATTTCTTAACGTCCAGATCAAACGGGTCGGTCCCCTCCGACTCTATCGTTTTGCAGAAGTTGAGCAGCCGAAATAGCTCGTCGAATTTCACTTGCTCACTCGAAACTACATACTTGTTCATCGTTATACGTAAAACTCCAACTCTCTCTACTTACTATAAGTTCAACTTCGTGCTTTAATAAATTCTAGAGGATTTTAAAATCCTTTGAAAAGCTTGGAATATGGCCCAAAGACATACAGATGAAGGCGTGTTAACAAGAAGTTAACCAAAAATCTCTAAAAAGCGGAAGAATGGAGGGCAAAAAGGTGGACTTATTTAAGATGAATAAGGACGGAGAGCGTATTTTCAGACAAGGGTTTTTCTAAAAGTGGTTATAGTGGTTGGTAACTACCGCCTGAAAGATTTTTCTTAGGATGACGAAATAGCTATCTTTTTCCCAACCCTCCACACGACAACCATCACAATAAAGAGCAAAAAGGCATACGCTAAGAACAGCAATCTTGTATCGAAAATATCCGCAAGCAAACCGCAAATAAGTGGGATAATACCCAAACCAGCATAAAAGATCGTGTAATAGATACCCATTACTTTTCCCCTTCGTTCTTCCTCTCCCGCTGCTTTTGATGCCAGCGTTAACGTGCCCAGAGAAAGTGCACCCAGACCTGCACCGAGGAGAACGCTCATTACAACCAGCTCAAACACGGCAGTTGCGAAGTAAAGCACCAACAAGCCGCACGCGCACAAAAACAAGCCAGTAAGCGAGAGAATAAGCTCTCCGATCTCCCTCATGAGCCGGTTAAAACCCTCTTGAAGTACTGCAAACACCAGGAACATCGTTGAGAGAATTACACCAATCATCCCTGTAGAGAGCCTGAGGTTCTCAGGAGCGAACGCAAACGGGGAGAACAAGGAGCCCATAATCGCCGCAACACCAATCCCGAAAAAGATCACAACACCGGAAAGCGCCAATGCCTTCTTTCCCTTCGCATCTAATTGCAATCCTTTCTTTTTCGCGTGCTCCGTTAGCCGCTCTCGACTTTTTGGCTCGTGCACAAAGAGCAGTACTAATACAACACTGAGAAGTGCAAACACAACACATGCGAAAAACGGCACAAAAATGCCAAATCTATCGAAGAGTATCCCTCCAGACGCAGGGCCCAACGCTAACCCAATGCCCAACCCGACGTTGTACACACTCATGGCATGCCCTCGTTCCCGAGAACTCGTGACATCGGCGAGTAATGCGGTGATTGCAGGGAAGAACAAACCCGCACCGGCACCTTGTAACACCCGTACAAAGATCCAATCGTACGGCTCGGTTGAAAAGGGAAAAAGAGCAGATGCAAGCGCATAGAGTAAAAGTCCCGCAATGACCAACGGCTTTCTCCCCAGTTTGTCAGACATGATCCCGCCGGGAATAGTGAGGGGTGTACTGACAATAGTAAACGCGGAGAAGATCAGCGCAGCGGTAAGGAACGGCGTTTCCGAAGCCTCAACCCACATGCCAAGCAGCGGCGCAATCACCGTAACACCGAATTGCGTGCTGAAAACGCAGATCGCCGCAATGATGATTATTTTTGCACGGGTTTGATCGCTATCGGAATGCATGTGTAGTACTACATTTTTCCTTTAGTATTTAACCGTTACGGGTTTTTAACCTCGATCGAGGTACCTTTCTTGAGCAAACGTTTTACCGCTCTTTGCAAAAGAAAATCTGCGGTAACATAAAACCTAAAATGCGGGTTTTAACGGGTTTTTTTTAAAAGATATATGGTTCTTTGCTTAAGCTTTCTTTTGTGAAAGGAAATTTGATGGTAAAGCGTCTTTTAAAATAACGGTTTGTTTATGAAAGTGCTGGTTGGCTCCCGGAATCCCGTGAAGGTGGCAGCAACGAAGGAAGCGTTTTCGCAATACTTCGATGCAGTAGAAGTCGTCAGTATCGACGTGAGTAGCAACGTTTCCAATCAGCCGATAGAGGACGAAACCTTTGAAGGCGCCAAGAATCGAGCTGTTACATTGAAGGAACGTAACGAAACGCAGAAGTTGAACGCTCAGTTCTTTGTCGGTATCGAAGGTGGTATCAAAAACTTATTTCAGCACTGGTTCACCTTTGGCGTTATCTGCGTCATGGACGAAACAGGGAGGATGGGTTATGGGACGACGCCGTTCTTTGAGCTCCCGGACGCCATTTCAACGGAGTTACTGGATGAGAAGGGCGTAGAACTCGGGGATGTAATGGATACGTTAATCGGCGAAACAAACACGAAACAGAAGCAGGGCGCGGTGGGATACTTCACCAGATGCGTGATGACTAGGAAAGAATATTACGTGGCGGGCGTAACCGTTGCGTTGATTCCATTCTTGAATAGAGCGCTGTATTTTGAGGCGTGAAGGTCCTTTGCACCATACTGGTCTTTACCACTTCAAATTTGCTCGTTTTGAAAAACTCGTTAGCGTAAAAACCACGAAAACACCAGCTTTGCCAAAAAAGTCTGAAGGTTGCTCCAAAAGTCGCGCATAATATCGTGGTGCTGATCCACGAGATGCGCGAGTTGGGGATATATACTAACTTTTGCACTCGCGCTAAAAATGAGATGTCGATCAATTTTTAGTATGAGGTAAATCGAAAAGCTTTTATCTATTTTCGTATTAGATGGATAATATGGCGTCAGTCATCCAAGATATTTATGTTGATACCTGTTATTTCGAAGGTTATCTTTGGGGTAGGAAAGATGAACGTGAAAATGCGAAGTCCCTATTTGCCAAATTAGCATCAACAGTAAGAAGGCATCCTGAGATTAAGATCAAGGTTCCATTTATCGTAGTTGGAGAATTGATAAATAATCTCGTAAGAGATGGTTTTGACGCTCTTCGAAGAGAGGATATTTCACATAACTTTTTTGAAAAGGTATTTGAGTTAGACGCTGATATTATCCCCCCTCCTTCTGATTGTTATTATCGTGCCAAATATTTCATCAAACATGATCCTCGTTTGATTAAAAATTCACCAACAGATTGCTTTATAGCCTTGTGTGCTCTTTGCGATCCTGATTCAGCACACCTATTGACTGATGACAAAAGTATGTTAGAATCATCTTCCTTAAAAAAGATTGAAAAAGAAATGCGTGAAAACGGAGAGAGAAACCGAGAATTGAAATTCTCTCAGGAATTTTGAATTCAAACCACAAGCAATCCCACGTTTTTTAAATACTCAAATACGCCGGAAATTTTTTCGGATGATATAGTACTCTTAATATCGCAGGATGTGGATAGAACCTTATCTGCCAGTTCATCCCCAAAATATCGCATTCGATACCTATTATGAACAGAAAGGATAGTTGCCGCTATTTCAAGCCACTCTGAGTTCTTACCTTCTATCACTTCTAATAACTTTTTGGCATTTAGTCCTCCCAGCTCTTTCTCATTGAATCCTTCATAATCTATAGTCTTTTTTCCTGCTAATTCGTAATAATCATCGGCTAAAGCTGAAGAATATGGCCCCCGGAGATAAATACTGTAAGGATAGCCGAGATTGAGTCCAAAAAACTTGGCGATGTATACGTATTTTTGTAGCATTAACCGATGTTCAAATTTCTCAACATCAAACCTAAAGTCTGCTTTGCTTTCTAGGAATTTTACAAATGATAGTAACTTTGTTAGGCTCATCTTTTACACCTCATCCTCTCTTTAATCTCTAATAAGTTTAATCCGCTTAAAAAGTTTACGATTTTCTTCTACTCTAAAATATTTCTTCATTTTATATAGTTCGCCCATCTTGCTCCTAAAGTTTCATGATTTTGGGATTTTAGGAGCAAAGCCGAAACCACCAAAAAACTTAAATACGAAGAGAACGTTAAGAACCTTCTAATCACGGGTTAACCCTGATAATGACACTTTTTAAAAGCGCAGGAGAAAAGGAAACCAAAAGAATTCCTCGTAAACTGCGCTACCTGTGTGGCTATTGCGGCGGTACTGGCACAAGAGCAGGAGATTCAGTCTTACCATGTCTCATCTGCGGCGGTACTGGGCGTCGATCGTCGAAATTGAAGCATAAATGCACATTCTGTGACGGAACAGGTCGAAAGCCGGGGAGCGTAGCCTTACCGTGCCCTACCTGTGGTGGCTGGGGTTACACAAAATAATCAAAACTATCCTCCAAATAACCCGATAATAATCCACGCACGGATTATTTCCATTTCCACATCACAATACCCTCAGCAACCTTGGGCAGAAAGAGCGTTGACTTCTGCGGAAATACCTTCTTCTCCTCGTGGGCCTTGTACTCAACATCAGCTATCCGCATCCGCTTGAGGAAGAACGCAACGCTGTACGCTTCCTTATCCACCTTTTCAATCGCCTCGCGCGGACTGGAAGTAAAGACCACGTCTTCGGGGTTGCCAATGAGCGTGGGCGCAATGAGCCACTCGTGCAGGCTGATGACATCCAATCCTACTCGTTCGCCCCGTTTCCGGGCCAATTCCGTTACCTTCTGCCCATCTGCGCGCAGCACGTAATACTTATCCCCGTCGTACATGCCGAATCGCACATCAAACTCATCAGTGCTTTCGTTAAGTCGTGAATAGATACGTGCGTCTCCGGTACCCTTTTCATACGATTCTACGGTGAAGTTATCCTCTATCCGTGCCCATAACTCGTCCATGCGACAGTTTTTTACACAGCGGTGCCAGGGGAGTAATAAAACCGCTCGGTCTCCGCCCTCCGCGAGCATCATCATGGTATACGCCGTACCCTCTTCTTCATCTTTGCTCACCTGATAAGCGGCGGTGTATCGGTGATGCCCGTCAAGAATCATAATCTTCTTATCCCGCATGAGCTGCTGAATATCCGCTATAAATCTCTCATCCGAGACTTCCCAAAGCAGGTGCCGCGCACCGTTTAATACAATATCAACGACGGGCTTTCGATGCGCCTCGATCGTCAAATCGGGTCTGCGAAATCCCAAATAATCTTCGAAGATACGATTGATCGTATGGTCAGGCATGCTGTATTCTGCGACAATCGGCGAGAAGTTCATGCCACACGCTTTCATCAGATGGTACCGCTCCCGCGTCTTCGTCTCAAACGTCCGCTCATGCCCTACTACATTATGCTCATCGAGTTTATCGACCTTCACCAGTGCCACCAACCCAAATGCGAAATAGATCTCTCTTCTCTCTTCTTCGGGGATTTGCTCCAGAATATCTTCAGAGAGGCTGTACCGGATCCCGTAGATGTAGAACGACGTTTTTTTTGCCGTATGTAATATCCTATCATCAAAAAAACGCTCCAAACTCGTTTTCGCATAATCGACAAAATCAGCTTCAGCAACGCCCTCCTTCTTCGTGCTAAAATGGATTACATTGTTCTGCTCGGCGGCGTAGCGCTCGTACTGCTGCGCGTCAACCGTATCGTAAACCGGACACACCAGTTCAGCTCGGTTTTCCAGTTCCGGGTTCAGTATCGTTGCCTTGAATGGTCTTATTTCCACCATGTCTTTACTTCCATACTCTATCACTATTTCATCATTTTATTCTTTCTGCTTTTTAGGTTGATGAACCATTTTTGCGTTTCACCTCGGTGAACGCACCCAAGAAAATAATCTTCAGCTTCTGCCTTTGTTATCATCTGCCACCAAAATTATCTGAGACTTCGTTAAACATACTATTGCGCCCCGTTAGCCATACTAAGCAAGAGCAGCATTTGGATTTTAACTTCATGTGCAGCTAGCTTAAGATTTTTAACGCGCTCTCTGGTGCAGATCAGGCATACAACAGCACAAATAAATATAATAAAAATAAATAGGATGTAACTCAGTTAAACAATATAAGTTCGTAGGCTGTATAGATTAGAAGAAAGATAGGAGGAAAAAGAAAGATGGCAGAGAAAGAGCACATGAATTTGGCTATGATAGGGCACATAGACCACGGCAAGTCAACGCTGCTGGGACGGCTGCTGATGGATTCAGGGGTGATAGACTCGCATACAATCGATGAGTACCGGAAAAAGGCGGAAGAGATAGGAAAAGGGTCATTCGCGTTTGCTTGGGCGATGGATAGCTTGAAGGATGAAAGAGAGCGGGGCATTACTATTGATGTCGCTCATCAGAGATTTGATACTAATAAGTATTATTATACGATCGTGGATTGTCCTGGTCACCGAGATTTCGTAAAAAACATGATTACCGGGACCTCACAGGCGGATGCAGCGGTCTTAGTGGTGGATGCCAAGGATGGGATAATGGCACAGACCAAGGAGCATGTCTTCTTAGCGAGAACCTTAGGGGTAACGCAGCTCATTATCGCTATAAATAAAATGGATCGGGTGAATTACGAGCAGAAGAGCTACGAAGAGCTGAAGAAGGCGCTTTTAGAGCTTCTGGGCACTGTGGGCTATAAAGAAGCAGCGCTCGTCTTTGTTGCCGTTTCTGCGTTTGAAGGCGAGAATATAATAAAGTCCAGTGAGAAGATGAAATGGTTTGATGGTCCTACCCTTTTGGAAGCGCTGGACCTCATGAAAGTGCCAGAGAAACCAGTTACGCTCCCGCTTCGATTACCGGTGCAGGATGTGTATACCATAACTGGCGCTGGAACTGTTCCCGTGGGCAGAGTGGAGACCGGAAAGATGAAGAAAGGCGACACGGTGATCTTCAACCCACCGGGTATAACCGGCGAGGTAAAATCAATAGAGATGCATCATGAAGAGATCCCGGAAGCAATTCCTGGCGACAATATCGGCTGGAATGTGCGTGGGGTTGGCAGGACAGATATACGGCGAGGCGATGTTTGCGGGCATGTAGATAACCCGCCAACGATTGCAGACGAGTTTACCGCACAGCTCATTGTGCTTCAACATCCGTCAGCCATTACCATTGGTTATACGCCAGTTTTCCATTGCCACACCGCACAAATTTCATGCACGATAACGGAGATTTCCAAAAAATTAGATCCTAAGACCGGTGCGACCAAAGAAGAAAATCCGGACTTCATAAAAACCGGCGATGCCGCTATTGTGAAAGTAAAACCGTCGAGACCCTTGGTTATCGAGCGTGTGAAGGAGATACCACATCTTGGGCGGTTCGCAATCCGGGACATGGGGCAGACCGTTGCCGCTGGCATGGTAATGGACATAAAGGAGAAATAAAGCTAAGCGAAGTTAAACGAATACGAAGCGAAGCGAAAAGGAAGAGGGAACGGAAAGGAATGAACCAAAAAGCACGGATAAAGCTTTCGAGTACGGATCACAAGAAATTGGATGATATCTGCCAACAGGTGAAGAAGATCGTTGAGACGACCGGTGTCAGAATGTCAGGACCCATACCTCTCCCTACAAAGAAACTTGTCGTGCCATGCAGGAAGAGCCCTGATGGCGAAGGATCTCCTACGTGGGACCACTGGGAAATGCGCATACACAAGCGGTTGATAGATCTTGAAGCTGATGAACGAGCGCTGAGACAACTGATGCGCGTGCCGATTCCCAAGGACGTACACATAGAAATTGTATTGAAGGGGTGAGTAAGGTAAGGATACTAACGCGACAAATATAGAAAACTATAAATACCGGGTTGTATCCTATCCTATACCAACGTGTAACTAAACTAGAGGTGATAAAAATGGGTGTTGTACCAGATGATGTAATAAAAGGGAAAGATGATGTAATTGCGGCACTGATAAAGGAAATAGGCGATTTAGCGAATGAATTAAAAGCCGTAAGCGATGAGGTGAAGAGAACCGAACTCGTAACTCAAATTACCGAAAAGGAGAAGAAGTTGCGTGCCGTGAGGCAGAAGAAAGCACAGTACAAGGGCGTAGTGCCGCAATCCACTCCACTCTGGTAGGTTCGTTACGTTCGTAACTCAAATCAACTCGACTTAATAAAACAAAATAAAAAAAGAAAGAAAAGAGAAGAAGAAAAAAATTATTTTTCTTCTTTTATTTTAGCAGTTTTTCAGGCATTGAGGTTGTTTGTGCGTCCAATCCTACTTCTTTTTCACTGAGCCCCATGGCGAGCCCAAGGAATTGCGTGGCAAAGAGGATGGGGAAATTGAAGAACACACCGAATGCTTTCTCTAATTCCGCTTGCCCTCGGTCAAGCTGCAAATGACAGAACGCACAGGGGTGAACCATGCAATCAGCACCGGCTTCTATCGCACTCACCAATTTCTGACGCATCCATTCCAAGGATTGCACAGAGTCTGCGGTTCGGTTTCCACCACCAGCGCCACAGCACATCAATTTGTCCTTGTAATCCACGTCTTTCGCACCAGTCACCCCAACAAGATCCTCGATGATATTGGGCGTTTCGGAAGAGCCGTGTCCTCTCACTTCACTGGGTTTGAGGAAGTGACAGCCATAATGCACTGCTACATTCACATCGTTCATCGGCTTCGTTATCTTCTCCTTCAACTTATCCAGTCCGATGACATCGTGAAGCACAACGATTGAATGATTGACCGTCGTGGTCCCTTTGAATTCCCGTCCGAATTTACCCAAGATCGCATTGACCTTTTCCTTTAATTTCGGGTTCCCTTTGAGCAAATGGTTCGCTTCTTGCAGTGACCCGTAACAACCATTACACGTCACAACGATATCCAGTCCCATTTCCTCCGCTATGGCAAGATTCCGCGCTGCTACTGGTAGCCACGTATGCATATCGAAAGAGCCAAAGACTCCCGGTGCCGGGCAACAGGAAGCACCTATCATCTCCTGCGTCCCTATTCCAAACTCATTCAGTATCCTCTTTGTCGCTGCTTCTATCCCCGGGTACCTGTTCGGCGTGATACAGCCGAGGAAGTACGCATATTCCTTCGTTTCTTCACTCATTTCTTTGCCTCCGCTTCTTTGAGATTCATTTTATCCCAATCAAAATCAATCATTTCATCATAGCACGTTGCTTTGAATATTTCTTGTACTTGTTCCAGTTGTTCTTTGAATTTCTGCGTGGTTGGCGGCTGCGACTCGAGACCCACCGCTTCTCTCAGCTTCATCTGGTCAGGACCGATGGGCACGGCATGGCCGGTTTTGAGCACGTAAACGCCAATCATCCTGTGGGGTACCGACATGTGCCCCTCCTTTGCCGCTAAGTTTCTTATCGTTCGTATTAAATCCGTTGTTTTCACGCCCTTTGGACATCGCTCATAGCACGTGTAACAGGTCGAGCAGAACCACAGTTCAGGAGCGTTGAAAATCTCTTCGCGCATATCCTCCTGCGCCATCCGAAATAACTTTCGCGTCCGTAACGCTGTGTTCCTTCCCGAAGGACAGCTTCCTGTACACTTACCGCATTGCACGCACAGTTTCAGCGTTTCCATATGTTCTTCGCCGAAAACTTCTCCTCCCCATTCAATTATGTCATCCATTAAGGTTCCCATTTGAGTTTTCCTCCTTATTTTCTACGCTAGATAATCTCCTGTATTTCACAGGTCTTGAGTTACCCCTATAAATAAGTTACTATTTTTCACCGACCTGCAACAACGGTGTTGTTGCTATAACTCTACAATTCGTGCCTCGTTCTTTCCGAAATCGAGTAGTGCCACTGTCTTTCGACCCATGAGGTAGCCACAGCACTCACCGGGATTTATTACCCATGTTTTTTCTCCCTGCCGTCCACCTTTATTCACCGTTGCGTGCTGCTGCTCGATTACCGCTTTATGCGTATGACCGTAGAGCACGGCGTCATACATACCCGATATAGCTAATGGTTTCACGATCTGTGGTTTATGGGTCACAACGATCTTCTTTGCGGCAAATTCAAATGCATACGGGTCTTCAAAGAGGTCACCAACTCCACTGGATTTGTAATGGTCCTTTAAAAGCAGTTTATCACCGTCATTATTGCCAAATATCCCTATCAGCGGCGCGTTGAGGGTTTTAAACGGCTGCGAGGTAAATGGCGAGATGAAATCGCCGGCGTGAATCAGCAGTTCGATGCCCTCATCGTTAAAAATCTCTACCGATTCGGCTATCGCAGCAAGATTATCATGGGTGTCGGCTATTATCCCTAGTTTCATGCGTTAGTTTTACCTCCTACCGTACCTTTATTCTTCTCCTACTTTTTGGCCGTATTATATGGATTGTTTTTATATGCCTGTAAAAGATAAAATTAACTAGATGGCAGATTCACACGTACGACGAAAGTACACCATCGTGGGCATTGATCCCGGTACGACGGTAGGGCTTGCCATAATGGATCTTAACGGCGAACCGCTGGAAGTATTCAGCGCAAAGAATTATTCGATCTCAGACGTTGTAGCATGGATTATATCGCGTGGTAGGCCACTGATTGTTGCTTCTGATGTCACTCCTACGCCTGCGACGGTAAGAAAGATAGCTCGTCTGTTTGCTTCTCCCTTTCGTGACTTAGACGGGCCCTTATCAACGGACGAGAAGATCGCATTGACGAAAGGCGAAGGCTACGAATATCGGAATAAACACGAGCGGGATGCATTAGCGGCCTGTGTTAACGCGTTCAGGCACTATAAGAACAAATTCGTTCAGGTGCAGAAGAAAACTCCTGAGGGCGTGAACGTGGAAGAGGTGAAGGCGTTGGTGGTTAAAGGGGTCTCCATCAGTGCTGCTATTAATCGCCTGATCGCTGTCAAAGGCGAAAAAGAGAACGCATAGATAGCAGCGCACAGAGCCGTTTTTTGGAAATATAAAGCGATTTCACTATAAACTCGTAACACCTCTTAGATACCATGCCCTCCCACAAATTGGACCTCGTTTATAACGGCCACCCACTTCAGATCGATTATTTCATTCGTCAAGGTCAGGGGGATGCAAATACCTTGGTGTGTCTCCACGGCTTAGGCTGCTCAAAGCACGATTTTGTAGAGGCCCTGAATCACACAGAGTTAAAGGCCTATCCGCTCGTAGCGTTTGATTTCCCCGGCTGTGGAGAATCTCCGTATCCGGAAGATGTCACGTTCGGCATGGACGATTTAGTAGAACTTACACACTTGGTAGTGATGACCTTACAGTTAGATGATGTTATCATTATCGGGCATAGCATGGGCGGACTCGTCGCTCTTCTGTATGCTGAAAAATACGGTGAACACGTGAAGGGTTTCATCAATGTCGAAGGCAATTTGGCGTCTGAAGACTGCTTCTTCTCACGTGAGGTCGTGCTGCATAGTTTTGACTATTTCTCAAAGACCTCTTTAAAAGAACTCAAGCACCGCTTAGCGAACTCACCGAACAGAGGGTTCCAAAAATATGCGGAGAACTTAGAGCGCGCATCTAAAAAAGCGTATTTTGATAGCAGTCTATCCCTGGTGGATTATTCCGAGCACGGCAACTTGATACAACGGTTCCTCGCGCTTCGCGCACCTAAACTGTTTGTTTACGGCTCGGAAAATCGCACGTTATCGTACCTGCCAGCATTAAAAGCGAGCGGGTGCGAGATGACCGAAATACCCGCGAGCAACCATTTTCCATTTCATGACAATCCCCGCGCATTCTATCACGCAATTGCCGCATTTTTAGAGCAGGGCTTCTCAGTGCAAGAAACGAGTCGTTGACGTAAAAAGCGGCGAATAGAAGGTTAAGCTTTAACAGACTTCGTATCAAATCTATTTTAACTACTCATTGTGAGTAAAACGGAGGAGTCTCCTTTGCGACAAGCTAAAAGCTGGTATCAAAAGTCTGTGGAACAGGTTTTTGACGCCTTAAACTCGACTGATAAGGGACTCACCGCCAGCGAGTCAAAAGCACTGCTTGAGCGCCATGGCTATAACGAGTTGAAGTTCAAGAAGCGTGGAGCGCTCGTTCGGTTTCTCATGCAGTTTCACAGCTCGTTGATCTACGTGCTCATCATAGCCGCCACCGTTACCGCTTTTCTCAGCATTACGGGCGAGGGGGAGATGTGGACGGACACGGCGGTTATAATCGCCGTGGTCTTTGCCAATACCGTCATCGGCTTCATTCAGGAGGGGAAAGCGGAGGCTGCAGCAGAAGCACTGGAGAAATTGATGACGCCTGAGTGCACGGTGCTCCGAGACGGTAAACAGGAAGTTATCCCTGCACGAGAATTAGTTCCCGGTGACGTGGTGCTGTTAGATGAAGGCAACAAAGTCCCGGCGGATTTACGACTGTTCTATTCAAAGAATATGAGTGTCGATGAAGCTGCACTCACGGGAGAATCAGTGCCGGTAAGAAAGAGCATCGAACCGCTCTCGAAGCCGTATTTAACACCCGCGGATCAGCTTTGCATGGCGTTCAGTGGTACGTTCATTACCAGTGGCTCGGGAAAGGGAGTTGTCGTCGGAACCGGCGAGCATTCCGAGATCGGCAGAATAGCGGAACTGATGAAAGAGACAGAGGAGACCACCACACCGCTCATGCGGAAGATGGCGGACTTCACGCGATTATTGGTCATTGCGATCATTGCCATTGCATCGCTTAATTTCATACTGGCAGTCATATTCGGATTTCCCGTGGTTTTTTCATTCCTTGCCTCGGTCTCGTTAGCGGTTGCCGCGATACCCGAAGGACTACCCGCCATACTTACCATCACCCTAGCGTTTGGTGCAACGACCATGGCACGGCGAAATGCGCTAATAAAGAAGTTACCGGCTGCAGAAACCCTTGGCGTCACGACGGTCATCTGTACCGATAAAACCGGGACGCTTACCAAGAACCAAATGACGGTGTCGAGAATCTACAGTGGTGGTAGGGATTATGTGGTGAGTGGTGTTGGCTATGAGCCTAAGGGAGAGTTCTTTTTCGGATGGAGGGCAATTAACCCTGAAGAAGAGAGTGAAGCACTAACCGAAACCTTAAGAGCCGGTTACCTGTGTGGCAACGCCTCGCTTGAGGAGTCTAAAGAGGAAGGAAGGTACAACATCGTTGGCGATCCTACGGAAGGTGCATTAGTCGTTTCGGCACGTAAAGCGGGCATTTCCGACGACCGTACTAAATTAGATGTGATACCGTTTTCTTCGGAGCTGCAGTACATGGCAACGTTGCACGAGGGTCCGCACGGAAATGTCATTTATGTGAAAGGCTCACCGGAGCGGGTTTTAAAATTGTGCCAGAAACAGCTGGTCAACGGACAGAGCGAACCGCTGCGCAGCGATGTAATATTAGCAAAGGCAAGTGAGATGGCGAGCGAGGCTTTGCGTGTTCTGGGTATGGCGTATAAGCTTGTGCCCGCAGAAAAAAAGGAGTTGGATGTTGAGGATTTGGAAGGGCTGACGTTCCTTGGACTCCAGGGGATGATCGACCCGCCTCGAGAACAAGTGGTGGAGGCGGTAAAGAAATGCAAGCGTGCGGGAATCCGTGTCGTCATGATTACTGGTGACCACGCACAGACGGCAAAAGCAATTGCACAGCAGGTAGGAATTGGCGAGGACGACGCGAGCGTGTTGGTTGGGGAACAGCTCTCACGAATGAATGATGATGAGCTGTACGAGGTGGTGGAAACCGTTTCGGTGTATGCCCGGGCAGCGCCGGAACATAAGTTCAGAATAACCAAGCAGTTGCAACGAAGGGGGCATATTACCGCGGTCACGGGCGATGGTGTAAACGACGCGCCCGCACTCAAGGCTGCAGACATCGGCATAGCAATGGGGATAACCGGAACTGAAGTGAGCAAAGAAGCCGCTGAAATTATCTTGACTGACGATAACTTCGCCAGCATCGTAGCAGCGGTAGAAGAGGGGAGATACGTCTACGATAACATCCGAAAGGTCATTCTGTACACGCTGCCGACCAATGGCGGGCAAACGCTGCTGATATTAGGGGCGATAGTCTTAGCACCGTTTGTATCCATTTTCAATCCGCATTTAGGCGGGGGACTTCCTATAGCACCCGTGCAAATTCTCTGGATCAATCTGCTTGACGCCGTCGCACTCGCACTACCGCTCATCAGAGAGCCAATGGAAGCGGGGCTGCTCAAAAAATCACCACGCAGCCCTAAAGAACGTATCACCGATAGTCCGTTCCTTAAGAAAGTCGGCATCGTATCTCTGGTAATGGCACTGGCCGGTTTTCTGATGTATTCCATTTCCATAAGAATCTGCGGAGGGATCGCGGGGGACCTGGCAACAGCTCAAACCGCGGCATTCACTACGGTGATGCTGGTGCACATCTGCTATCTCTTCACCGCGCGGTCGATAACCGAGTCTGCGTTTACGTTCAGTCCGTTCTCGAACAAATGGGTGCTTATCGGTGCGGCGCTAACGCTCGGGCTCCAGTTCACCATAATTTACGCCCCGCCAATTATCGGGATCAATCCGCTGCGAACCGCACCATTACCTGTGGAATGCTGGCTCATCATGCTAGTAGTCTCGCTTCCGATGTTTTTCATCATCGAGTTGGAGAAGTTTTTGACCAAGCGCTCGGAAATGAAACAGCAAATGCTTACGTAACGCGTAAAAGAGATAAAAAATCAAAGAGCGCGTTGGCGATGACTTGAGGTGCTCATAGGGCAATTTTATAATTACGCACGGCTTTTATTGCTTAAAAGAGCAGTGACAGATGCGACGAGTAATTTGGTGGCTGATTGTCGGTACGAAAGGCGGTGTGAATCGTGCTCGAATCATAAGAGCGTTAAATGACCGACCTTCCAATGCCAATCAACTGTCCGAGTTGCTGGATTTGGATTACAAAACCGTACGACACCATCTCAAAGTCCTTCAGGACAATAAGGTAATCACCACAGCAGGCGAGGGATATGGATCGGTGTATTTCTTATCAGCCGACATGGAAAATGAGTATGAAGTCTTTAAAGACTATTTGGATAAAATGTGGAACAAATATAAAAGCGAAAAAGAGAGGAAATAGGAGGCGATAAGATGCCAGCACCGCTGCCAAACATGTTGCTCATCAACCTCAAGGTGATCGCAACATTAGGGAACATTATACTTTTGTTATGTCTGCTTGCCATCTACGCAAAGAATTACGAGCAGATAAAATCGAAATTCGCGCTGGGCCTGATTGCCTTTATTATTCTCTTGCTTGTGCAAGCGCTCACCTCGAATCCGTTCGTCCATGCGATATGGGGCTTTCGTCGTATCCATGCGCTGGGACTGTTCACGATAGTGCCCGATTTATTTGAATTCATAGCGTTGGTGATCTTGCTATATATCAGTCTAAAACCCGAGTAGGTTGGTCCCGAGAAGCGATGAAGGGTAAATTTTAGTTGTGTTTAAAGTAACTTGGAATACATAGTCCGAACGAATTTGGGTGAGATTTGGGTCTAATTAGGGCGAAAAGAAAAGCTTATGAGTGGTTATTTCCTTTGTATAACCGTGGAGAAGCGTTAAAAAATTAGGAGGTGATATGACACGATGAAAACAAAATTGATTGCGGGGTTGGTGGTTCTGGCACTGGTAGCAACTGCCGTCGCGGTGGTATCTGCGCAAACCAACAGTGGCGATTCCGCATCGAGAGGTAATGGTGGAGGGCCCGGTGGTCCCTGCGAGCAGTATGGGATCGATTTGACGGACGAGGAGCGACAAGAGATGCAGCAGCAAATGCAGGAGTACCGGCAGGAGCTGCTCGCTGAGTACGGAGTCTCATGTCCCGACTGTTGTGTGTGGGCGCTGTGGCGCTGCTGGTGCTAGGGCTCGTGGAAAGCGGTGTCGCGGTATCGCAACAAGCGCATAATGGAGATAATAGCGGATTAAACGGGCTGGATCTTGGAAACGGTCAGCAAGAACAGGTGGAGCAACAAACTCAGAATGCCGGGAAAAATAAGACTATTCGGACTCAACAAAAGGAGGAAGTAAAAGCTTCGAATAACGGACCAACGGAGCTAGCGCCGGGGCAAGTCAAGAAAGAGGTACCGCAGCTGGCGGCGATAAAAGCTCCGATTACCGTTCTTCACAAAGCGCAAGGCTTTGCATTGAACGAGTCCTGTGATGAGTTCCACGTGCTCAAAACAAGCATCATTAGGGTACGACGCGTGCAACCGATGCGTATGCGAGATCTTATGGGAACGAACAAGAGCATCGAGGATATAAAGGCAGAGATCACGGAAAAGGACTGGGTGCCCTTTTATAAGGGCTCTATCAGACTCGGTGAGCACACCTATAACCTGATTAACATTAGCGTGAATGAAACGGGAGATAATCTAACCTTCTTGGCCGATCTCGTGGATACCGTGATAGATCCAGAATCGAGTAAAACAGTAGGCCGTATCGAACTAACCGCTCTGAACTACGAGGGCGTCAGAATAGCCGACGGTACGTTAACGATGAACGAAGGGGATTACCTCGGCGGATACCGTGTGTTGCTCATCGTTCATCCGACACAGGCGCTCGTGAGGACTCAAGGGAATTAGTGAGTGCAGTTCAAAAACCTCATCGATCCAAACGTAGCTTATATATGAACGGGTCGGATGACCGCGTTATAAGGTCTCCGGCATCTTATTTTTTCTCATACGGTCGCCGAAAAAACCATTTACTTTATATAGCCCCATTAAGTATATCACGAAACAACACGTAAATATAGAGAGAGGTGAAAGATGGAAATGAAAACGAAATACCGGTTTGCATTTACGCTTTGCGTGCTCTTGCTCCTCGCGGGAGTTGGCGTAGGACTTTTAGGGGCGCAAGAAGCAGAAGTGCCTGATACAGCAGGAATGACCGAAGGCGCATGGATCGCACTGGCAACAGCAGCCACCATGGTCGGCTCGGCAGTTGCTGCGGGTTGGGCAATTGTGGCTACTGGTGTGGCAGCTGCGGGTGCGACGGCAGAGAAGCCTGAAGTGTCTGGGAGAGTACTGATCTTCGTTGCTCTTGCAGAGGCAATCGCTATCTACGGGCTTTTGATCGCGTTCATGCTCTGGACAAAGATATAACTACCTGTATGCACAGAGCGCTCATTGCACCGTGTAACAACAAAGTAAGTGTAAAATGCACCTTTGGGCAGAACTAAAAGAGAAACTCAAGGGCAATATTTTTTTTCAAGCCCTTCCTTTTGCTTTTCTTATCGCGGCTCTCACGATTTTAGGCTTATTTTGTGGTTTTATACTCGGTAAACGATTTGAGAGCAGTATACCCAGCTTCGCGCTTGCGTTTGTATTATCGTTTCTCGGCTTCTCCATCGGGCTGATCATCTCGTATACGATCACGAGGCTGAAATACTAGTGATGCGATGATGCACAATAGGTTTGGAACCGGGCAAATCTACGGTATTGACCCGAGCAGCTAAGGGCGAGGAGTTGCTTGAAGATGCATGAGCCAATGGTAACGTTGACGTTGCAGAAAGGTTGACGTAAAGGGGCTAGAGCGGTTAACGGAGTTAAAGCCAAAAAGAACAGTGAATTTCAAAGTCAAGTAAGTCGACTATGCTATAAACCCTCCGCACTTTATTAAAACTGGGGGTGTTTTTTTGCGTACCTACTTTTTTTCCATTTTATTAGTACATCATCTATCGAGAGTAGGTGAAGTAGACGAGGCTCCCCTCTCCAAGTAGCGGAAGAAGGATAAGCTATGTTTTACTTACGAAAACGTAAACATGAACTCGATATCAGCGGTTGATATGGTTCAAGATGATAAATGCGAGTTGGAATCTTTCAACTCTGGGACGGAGATGGGGC
>CAYUEX010000019.1:0-19955 GCA_964443855.1 uncultured Halobacteria archaeon
TCGTGGTTCCGAGCCCTTTTTCCTCCTTCCTCTCTAATATCGTGCCGACGCCTGCTTCTTCTAAATGAAGCTGCAAGGTTTGTTCAAAGTACTTCTGCGATAAGCCAATAAGCACGAGCAGCAGATCCGCAATGCCCTCTCCGGTCTTTGCACTCACCGGTACGATACCCACATTCCTCGAAAAATCCTTTATTCGGTCGTACCGATCTGCCGAGAACCCTTTGTCGTAAAGATCGCCTACCACTTCGTATACCCGCGTGTCAACCTCCTTCTGTGCATATTCCGGCTGTTCGCTGTAATTAATAAGGAACGGCTGCTTCTTCGAGTTCCACCCCTTTATCCTATCGATTTTGTTCAATACAACGACAAACGGTGTTTTTAATAATCGTAAAATGTTCAACGATTCGTAGGTCTGCGGTTGAAAACCCTCCATCACATCGACCACAATAATCGCAACGTCCGCTAATGCGCTTCCTCGTTTCCTCAATGATGCAAAGGCATGATGACCGGGAGTGTCAATAATAAGCAAACCGGGCACGTCTATTCCCGTCCAGTCCCTTTTCAACGGTCCACAAATCTCTTTTATGGTGGCAATAGGGATCTCTGTTGCCCCGATATGCTGCGTAACGCGACCTGCTTCCTTCTCTGCTACGGCGGTGCCCCGTAGTGAATCAAGCAACGTGGTCTTACCATGGTCTATGTGCCCCACAACTGAGAGTATTGGAGTCCTGATGTCGCCCTTCGCACCCATGCCTTTTATCTCCCTTGTTCATATTATGATTAGTCACTGCGACTTCTGTTTTTAGCCCACCAAGAGAAACTTTTCTTCTGTTTTTCTCCAACTGCTGCCTCTTGTCCCTGTTCCACTTTATCAAACTCAGACAGCAATTCTTTCTGCTTCTTGCTCAGTTTTGTCGGTGTTACGACTTTCACGCGCACTACCATGGTACCCCTGCCATATCCCCTTAAATCAGGCATTCCTTTGTTCTTCAGCCGGAAGTTCGTGTCTGATTGCGTGCCTGCAGGCATTTTCACTCGTGCAATGCCGCCATCGATCGTGCTTACCTCGATCTCATCGCCAAACGCTGCTTGAGCAAAGCGAACCGGAATTTCACAAAATATGTCGTTTCCCGCCCTTTTGAAGAATTCGTGCTCTCGCACATGCATCATCACGTACAAATCGCCTGCCGGGCCGCCTCGTTCCCCCGCGCCTCCTTCACCTGCAATCCGCAACCTACTTCCGGTATCCACACCCGGCGGGATCTTCACTGATATTTGCTTAGTTACGCTAACCTTGCCGGAGCCATCGCATTTCTCGCAGGGGCTCTTTATCACCTGACCACGACCGCCACAGCTCGGACAGGCCGAGATGGAAATGAACTGAGCGAAGCCGTGCCGTTGCGCGTTTCGTACCTGCCCTGATCCGCCACAGGTAGAGCAGGTTTCTAATCCGCCTGAACGAGCACCGGTGCCGTTACACGAAGGGCAGTTCTCTTTTTTATCGATGCTCAGCTCCTTCTCCATGCCTGTTGCTGCATCTTCAAGGTCTATCTCGAGGTCATATCTAATATCGCTCCCTCTTGCAGGGCCGTATCGTTCCTCTCCCCGCGTATAGCCTCTGCCAAAGAGATCCTCAAAGATGGAACTGCCTATGCCAGCGCCCATTCCGCCGCCTCTAGCCCGACTAAATCCAAAATTACCGCCAAAAAAACCCTTGAATAAGTCGCCAAAGATATCTTCTACATCTCCATACCGTGTGAAATCAGACCATTCGAATCCACCAGGGCCAAAATTAACACCGGCCTGTCCAAAACGGTCGAAATTTGCCCGCTTCTGTGGGTCGGATAATACTTCATAAGCTTCAGAAACTTCTTTAAACTTCTCTTCTGCCTCTTTCTGGTTGTCTTTATTTAAATCAGGATGATATTTCTTCGCCAATCTCCGATACGCACGCTTTATATCATCTTTCGATGCTTCTCTGTTCACTCCTAAAACGGTGTAATAATCTCTCTTCTCTGCCAATTTCAGCGTACTCCTTGCTATCTAACGATTCAATCTATTACGCTATAAAGTTTTTAACTGATACTTTAAGTTCACTGTTCATTACTTCTCTCCACCGGAAAAAATCATAATTTGCGTTGCTTAACCCTAGGTCTTTATATATATCCTCGGTTTATCTTTCATTTGTTCAGTGAACAGATGAAGGTGTGAAGTGGCGATGAAGGTGCGGGTCGAGGTGATGGATGACGAAGGGAATAAAACCTCTATGGAGAAAGAGGGCGATTTACAGATTGAAATGCTCAGGCAGCTTACGATGAGGGACGTAAGAATGTTTCTAGAGTCGCAGCTCACTCCAATGCCCTCCAGAGACGCGTACGGGTGTGAAGGCGAAGATCTTACGATAAAAGAAAGGTTGGCTTCTTTCTTACGCTTTGACGAACGGGCACCAGAAGGGTGGTTCACCACTTCACAGATAAAGAGAACATATGAAGCCGTATTCGGGGAGAATTTACGACTGAGTACCATCTCAACCTATCTGGCAAGTCTCCATTCTAACGGTATTTTAGATCGAACTGGAAGCAGAGCGAAGAGACAATACCGAGTGATTCCCATTGAGCGTGCGGAAGCGGAAAAAGCTACAAAAGCAGTGGAATATCGTGTCAATAACTCGCCAAATCTTCACAATTCACTCTTTAATATCTAAAAAGCGATTTTATTTGATCTCGAAACGCATCCAGAGAGCCTACATTATGAATTACCTCATCAGCGTTTGCCATCGCTTTTCCCATACCCCATCCCATCTCTCGAGCTTCACGCTTCTCGAACTCATCGAGACGTAATACGTCATCTGCCCTACCGCGAGCTTTTATTCGCTCGAAACGACGACTAAGCGGCGTTTCAACCCGCACAAGTGTAAAATCAGGACCAAGCTCCTTTTTAAACAGTTCTACTTCTGCGATGCCTCGTATTCCATCGATCACGATGACGATTTTATCCCCTTTTTCCCCATCTCCGTCCGTAGTAATACCTTCGATGAGGGGAATGCACCGCTTTGCAATCGCATCGGGGCCTTCTCGCGTTCGCAACTCAGTTGCAATGCGACCCGCATTTTTGTCAGTTAACGGTAGATCTTGCCTTTCCAACTCGTCCCGTATTACGTCCCCCATCGTAATGACGGGGATGCCCAGATCCTTTGCCACCAAAGCAGCTTCGGTCTTCCCTGAGGCGGGAGCACCGACAAACGCTAATACCTGTATCGCTCGCGCAGCCACTTCTCTGCAGCACCTCTCGCAAGCCTACGCTCTATAGAGGCATAAAATACGTTTATAACGCAGAGTAATTCCCCTTTACCTACTTTGCCATCATATACGGGGTGAAAAATAACCTCTTTAAGAGTTCGGGTTTCCTCAACAGTCACGGGCGTTCCCAAAAATGCGAGCGAGGAAACGAAACCAAGTGCGTGTCGCATTACAGCACATGGCAGGATGATCGCCTTCCTGGGTACTTCTATATCTTCTATCTTTATGTTCACGGATACATCCTTCTTCACTGCTTTGTCCTCCTTGGCAATGAGCATCTCCCATTCGCCATGCGGACCGACAGAGAAGCCGTAGCTAAAGGCATCTGCTACCTGTCGCTCTATTTCGCCCCCGACTTTGTCCTTCCAGTAAACGTGTTCTATTCGTGCCATGTTCTTGAATTATACTTTAACTTCTTTTTAAGTTTTCTTTTTTATACGCTCTAACTGTTTGTCCCAATACTCATCCATTACCTTTGATTCATCGGAATCTTCGAATACGATTTCGTTATGGCTCGATTTAGCGATAACACCGATGTAGTTCCACATAATACTCTGCCATTCGTTTTCGGTTAACCCTCTGCCAATAGCCTCGTCGATAACCTCTCGCTTCAGAACGAGCTTCTTATCGCCTCGTATTCGAATCAGCATGCCGGCATTGAAGAACGTTGCATGGTTCTCCTCGTTATCGTTACACAGTGCTTGTGCAGCGCGCACGTTTGCCGGAATGGCATCAAGGAAAACACTTACCATATTCAGGCCCCTCCGCAAATCACTTCTTCCCCGGCCTCACGGGTTCGTATTCTGACTTCGTGCAGATGCCCGGTTTGAAAAGCACCTGCAGCGAGTTCTTTCAATTCCTCGTGGCTGAATGCATCCTCTTCACGTATCACTCCTTCGGGAACGAGTTCCGGTCGTCCTTGCTGTATGACATAGGGGCATTCTGCAGCGCCGGCCTCGGCGAGTTCTTCTGCGATACGCTTCACCTCCTCTAAGCCAACCAAATTTTTGAAGACCGTGGTTACTACCTCAAAATCGATGTTCGCATCTAAGCACACGTCGACCGTGCCTTTTACTCGCTCTGCCACGCCCGATGCATTTGTTATCCGCTCATACAGTTTCGCATCAGACAGCGGCGCCTTAATGTCTAGAAATATCTTATCGATGAGCTTCTTCTTTCGTAGAGATTCAACAGTCGAAGGATAAAATCCGCAGGTCTGCACTCCAACGAGCAGTGCGTGCGTTTTGGCAAATCGTGCAACCGCTTCTATCGCTTTGGGTTGCATAAAGGGCTCACCGCCGGAGAGCACTACGGCATCGACAAAATCTTTATTCTTGGTTATTTCAGCCTCAATTTCGTCCAAATCAACATAGTTTGCGTCGTCTAAGAGTTTAGAATTCTGGCAATAAATGCAGCGGAGCGGACAACCTCTAAGAAATATGACCATCGCTGCTTTCCCGCGCCAGTCAATGGTAGAAAAGGGAACGATATCCCCAAAATTTACCGGCACCATGCGTTAGAAGTACTCGCCCACGTGCTCGATTGCTCGCGCAACGAGGTCCGCACATTTGTCAATATCGTGTAAGCTTAAAACCTCTACTGGCGTGTGAATATATCTTGCGGGCACGCTAACGACTCCGGTGGGTATGCCGCTTTTCGTTAGATGAATCTCGCTTGCGTCGGTTTGGCCCCCATCCCCGACGCTGAGCTGGTACTCAATGTTGTAACGAGCTGCGGTCTCTTTCAGCCATTTCAAGACGGCAGGGGGTGTGATGATCCCGCGACCTGAGGCGTCGGAAACCGTAATTACCGGGCCTTTGTCTAATTCTATCGGTCTATCTTTTTTCTCAATTCCGGGATGCCCGCCCGCTACGTCAACGTCAGTTGCTAGTGCCACGTCAGGACTCAGCGCGTACGCAGTGGTTTTCGCTCCTTTCAGCCCTACCTCTTCCTGCACCGTTCCTACGGCATAAACCTCAAAGTCGGTATCCGCTCGTTTGAGTGCTTCGATCATTACCACAACCCCTGAACGATTGTCAAAAGCTTTGCACGTAGCCCGGTTGCCCCCGAGACTTACGAAGTGCCGATCGAGGGATACGGGGGTCCCAATGGAAATGCCCATTTGCTCCACGTCTTCTCTGCTCTGAGCGCCCACATCGATGAACATGTCTTCTACTTTGATTACCTTCTCGCGCTCTTCCTTCTTCATTACGTGCGGGGGTTTCGAGCCGATAACGCCGTATAAACTGCCCTCCTCCTCCGTGTGTACAATCACCCGCTGATTAAGGAGTGTTTGGTCGAACCAGCCGCCTATGGGTGAGAACGTGAGGAAACCCTCGTCAGTTATATGCTTCACCATAAGTCCGATCTCATCAATGTGTGCGGCAATCATAACAGAAGGTTTTTTACCGCGTTTCGTGGCTATCAGATTACCTAACGGGTCGATTTGTATGTCATCCACCAACTCTTCTAACTCCGCCTCAACGATCTGCCTTATCTCGCCTTCATAGCCGGAAATGCCATGTGCCTCTGCCAATTTTTTCAGCAGTTCTTTCAGTTCGATCATTTATTTTGAAAAATCCCGCCTCCCGGATTTGAACCGGGGACAGCACGGTATCCGCGCGCGGTAATAAGATCTTCGGGAGGTGATCTAAAACGCCACACTACAGCCGCGCACTCTTCCAGTCTGAGTTAAGGCGGGACGTTTGTTAGATACATATAGTGAATTCAAATATAAATATTGTTCTGTAGTTCAAGTGCAGTAGTGGTGCAATCTCGTGTAACTCCTCATCGGGATTTTAGCGGTGTAACTGTTCAGTCAACAATTCAACATCAACCATTTCACCTTCTTCTATTATCTCCTTTCCCTTCTCCATGAAGATGTAGCCATCGGCTTTCGATAGCGTTGTGATTGCACCGGAACCGGTGAGAATAGGATAAGCAAGAAATGATGCTGCTTCTGGCTTTTCCGTAGAGGCGAGATTGACGAGTACGTATTCGTTCCGTCCACGGTCGGAGAAGATACGCAGTGCAGCATTGGCTTTTATACTTCTTTCCTCTCTTTTTCCAGCGCCCTCATAATCTCGGGAGCGGCCTGATACTGTGCGGAGCAGCGGCGCAACGAACAGGTTGAAGGTGACTAATGCCGATGTTGGATTCCCTGGCAAGCCGAAGAAAGGCTTTCCCTGAATTATTCCGAAGATGAATGGCTTTCCTGGCTTGATGTCCACGCCGTGTACGAGAATCTCGCCACGCTCTTCTATCACTTTTGGCAGTAAGTCTCCAACGCCAGCAGAGGTGCCCCCTGAAGCAATTACGACGTCAGCACCTATTTCCAGCGACTCTTTTAGCATCCCCGAAATCTCTTCGATGTTGTCACGGCAAATTCCAAGAAAATAAGGGGTGCACCCACATTCGCGAATCGAATCGATGAGTGTCTGTGCGTTAACGTCATATATGTGGGCTGGCTTGAGCGTCTCTCCAGGCACTGTGAGTTCGTTGCCCGTGGAGATGAGAGCTACAGTCGGCTTTCTACGCACAAGGATCTCGTTGAGTCCGCACGCAGCCAGGACACCGGTATCACGTGACGTGAGCGTAGTACCACCCCTTATTATTTGCGCTTCTTCCTTTATATCCGAGCCAGCGAGCATGATGTTTTCACCAGGGGCGACGGGTTTGTAGATCTTCACCTTCTGTATCTCTTCTCCGTCCACCACCTCGGGATACTCAGCAGTGTTCTCTACTTTTACGGTGGCGTTTGCGCCTTGTGGTAGCGGTGCACCGGTTGATATGCCCATGCAGTACCCCTCATCTATGGGATGCGGTGGCAAATCACCGGCAAATATAGTGCCGGTTACAATCAAAGAAGCAGGGGTGGTCTCATCGGCATAAAACGTATCCGAGGCTACCACTGCGTAGCCGTCCATAATCGCCCGATCAAACGGAGGGACATTGAGAGCGGAAAAAACATCTGCGGAAGCAATTCTTCCGAGTGCTTCAGTTACTTCTACCTTTTCTACCGATGCGTCTGTTTTTGCTCGTGCCGTTACTACTTCTGTGGCGACGCGTGCGATTATTGCTTCTACATCCTTCTTCTCGGTTATTTCTAAGAACTGCTTCCCCATCAAACTCTCTTAAAAAGAAAGTTCAACAAAAGAAAAACTTTAGGTTATCCTTCACCCACTCTTCTCCACGGTCTCTTCGTTCGATTTAGATTTGGTCTTACCGTAACCTAACGCCTCGAGCATCTCTATTGGGAACGGAATGATAACTGTGGTGGCCTTCTCCTCCGTTGCCTCCTTTATCGTTTGAAGCGTTCGAATGAACATCCCGCCTTTTTCTTTTTGAAGGACGCTCGCAGCTTCTGCAACCTTCTTCGCCGCCTGGAACTCGGCATCCGCGGAGATAATTCGTGCTCTTTTATTCCGCTCTGCTTCTGCCTGTGCTGCCATTGCACGCTGCATCTCTTTCGGCAGTTCAACGTCCTTTATCTCCACGGCAGAGACTTTTATGCCCCAGGGATCAGTCGCTTCGTCTATTATGACCTGCAATCGTTTATTGAGCTTGTCTCGCTCGGAGAGCAATTCGTCCAGTTCAGCTTGCCCTATCACACCTCTTATTGTGGTCAGAGCGATTTGAGCAGTGGCATACTGGTATTGCTCTACCTCGGTTACTGCCTTCTCAGGATCAAGCACGCGGTAATAAACGACTGCGTTCACTTTCGCGGTGACATTATCTTTGGTGATGACCTCTTGCGGCGTGACATCGAAGACTGACACTCGTAAGTCTATTTTCACCATGACCTCGAAGATAGGGATAATTAAAAATAGTCCCGGTCCTCTCGCGCCAACCAAACGTCCAAGCCTGAAGATTACGCCTCGTTCATATTCTTTCACTACCTTTATTGACGACGCCAATACGATCACTGCAAAAAATAATACTCCGATTAGCCATTCATAAGCCATTTTTATCTCACCTCTCTTTATTTCAATGTATATGCTAATTCTATTTATAGTGCACTGTACTTGTAATATCTGCCGTATAAAGGCAACCTAATTTCCTGCAAGAACTGCGGGGTTTCGCTATTCACCCGGTCCTTAGTCAAACACTCCGCTGATTGATAAGCACGCGGGTTATTTTGTCGCGCACGCAGGTGAACGAAGTAAAATGGTTAAATCCTGAAGCACGAATGATAACTATGGGGGAAAAAAATGCAGTCCCGGCGAAGCATAAGACAGGCATAAAGAAGCATTACAAATGCGCAATACTCACGATCAGCACCTCTAAATATTGGGCTAAAAAAAAAGGCGAGGTAGACCTCGGTGACCTATCTGGCGAAAGCGCGCAGGCACTCGTGCGAGAAAACGGGCACGAAGTGGTGTATTATGACGTGCTGCCTGATGATGAGGACAAGATACAGGAAGGGATATCAAACGCCTTACACACCGATGCTGATTTCATTATCACGTCTGGTGGAACGGGGTTGACGAAAAACGACGTTACCATAGAGGTTGTATCAAAGCTGCTGAAGAAAGAGATAACGGGATTTGGCGAACTCTTTAGGCTGAAGAGTTACGATGAAATAGGCACAGCAGCGCTACTAAGCCGTGCAATCGCCGGCGTCATCGATCAGAAAGTGATTTTCTGCCTGCCCGGCTCACCCGCAGCAGTGCAATTAGCGCTCCAAGAGATAATCCTGCCTGAGATCGCACATATACTGAAACATGTAAGTGAATGAGTCAGAAAAGTCCTTGCTCTCATTCTACGAGGTTCTCTGCGCATAACGTGCCGATTTTCCGCGAACCAGATGTCAAATATCTAATCATGAACTCGTTAGTTTTTATGTGGCACGCATAATACCATCTAAGACCCTAAAATAAACTTAGGCGACCTTTTATCTACTTTAGAAGAAATCAAATGGGGTCGGTGCGATTCGAACGCACGATCGGCGAGTCTGGAGCCCGCTGCCCTTCCGGACTAGGCCACGACCCCTTCTACATTATCTTAAGTATGGTAGTATAATTATTAATTTGTGTTCCTTATGTAACCACTCCGCAAATCCCCGTTATCTTCGCCTCGCCTTCTCGGGGACCACGCATAATGAGCAGATCGCCCTTCTGTATCGCCGCATCGCCTGCAGGATTATAAACCCATTTGCCCTCCTTCCGACGAATCGCCAGTATAAACATTCCCGTTCGGGTTTCTATTTTCAACGCCTTGAGCGTTTTGTCAAAGATGTCCTCGTTCTGTACTTCCATCTTCAATAGTATCTCATCAGATTCTTCGATCGAAGCTAAAAAGACCGGATGCAATGGGATATCCCGAAGCACGATATCGGCGATCTCATATGCGGCATCGGATAGTATCTCCGAAGACCACGCGATGTGTAGTAGACCCCGAAACTCAGCAAAATTGCTCCGTTTCGTTACTCCGCGTGCAGCCTCAATCACCAAGATTTCTAATTCTTCTTTCATCCGATCCATTGACTCTTCTAAATTCTTCACTTCCTGCGCTATCTCTTTGCTGTAAAACGTCACAGCGGAATACGAGAGCCCAACCATCAGTTCTGACATATTCTTCATATCGGCGACGAGATCAGCGATTTCTTCCGTGAGCCTTCTTCTCGGTATCTCGTCCTCGCTCTCCTTCTCGTGCTCTTTGTAGTCCGTACCCGTCGCCAGTTTGCAGAACTCCGGTATACCCTCTGTCGGACCAGAAGTGATAATCAGGTCGTTTTCTTTCAAGCGTTCGTCTTTATCCGGTGAATAGGTCCACTTCGAGCCTCGTTTCAGTGCTAATACGTGCATTCCTGTTTCTGTCTCGAGCTTTAAGTTCTTTAGCGACTTATCTTTCAGAACAGACGAAGGTTTTATCTTTACATTGAGTATTGCCTCTTCGAAATCTTCGCGGTCAAGATAGTCGGTGATATTAACCGATGTTGCTATTTTCGCAATGTCTCCAGCCGCATTAGAGATTTTCTCCGCTGCAGAAGCGATCTGTAATATTCCCGCGAATTCTATGGCATCCTCTATGTTTCGTGTTCCCAAGATAATTGCAATTCTTAGCTTATACAAAAGCGAATGCATCGTTTGCTCTAATTTAAACACTTCGTTCGCTATCTCCGGGTTGCTGTACAGAACTGCAGAATACGCGAGGTCCAGCATTGAACCAGAGATATCTTTCATCTCTACGAGCACTTCTTTCGCATTAAAAGCCCGTATCTCGGCCTTCAAATCTTCGATCATTTTTCCTCAGTTCTTTTGCTCTTATGCTACCCTCTCCGAAAGGGTTATTTCAGCCCCCAAATTGCTCATATCGGTAAAGAAAGAAGGATAAGAAATATTAGCACACTCAGCACTCTCAATGACTATTTCACCTCTCGCTGAAAGAGCAGCAATACACAACGACATTGCCAGTCGATGATCCTCGTGAGAATATACCTTTGCCGCTTTTATCCCCTTCTCTTTCAACCCTTCTATTACCAGGCCATCTTCACGCTCCTTTACCCGCACACCCAGCTTTGTTAACTCTTCTGTCAAAAAACGCAACCGATCGGTCTCTTTGTATCTGAGATGTGCCACGCCTGTTATTTCAGTCGTGCCATCAGCGACTGCGGCTAACACCGCGATTGTCGGCACTAAATCTGGATTCTCACGCATGTTCACCGTTATTCCTTTCAGACCGGCCGATTCAGT
This sequence comes from uncultured Halobacteria archaeon, assembly GCA_964443855.1. Taxonomy (GTDB): domain Archaea; phylum Halobacteriota; class Syntropharchaeia; order Alkanophagales; family Methanospirareceae; genus JACGMN01. Next base: position 10,994 of record CAYUEX010000019.1, read on the forward strand.
CCCGGTTACTTCTACAATTCCTTTTTCTTTGTTCCAGCTTATAGCAGCCCCCATCCCTTTCAACAGCTCCACGATCCTCGAATCGCCCTGCGCAGACGGGAACAGATTCCGTACTTTTAACGTTGAATTCGTAATTGCAGCTGCAGCTAAGAGATACGAGGCGGAAGAGAAATCACCCGGCACGGTAAATCGTCCTAAATCATAACTTCTACCGCCTTCTACGTGGAAAGAATAATCATTAGAACCGCTTAAACGAGAAGAAGCGACCTCAACACCCGCCTGCTCTAAGACTTCGGCTGTCATTCTCATATAAGGTACTGAACTAAGATTGCGCGCATGAATATAAGAATCTTTTTCTGCGAGCGGGCATGCAATGAGTAATGCGGAGATGAACTGTGAACTTATAGAGGCATCTATCGTTGTTTCTCCACCTGTTAGCTTGCCTTTTACCACGATCGGCGCTGTTCCATCGCCTTTTGTCGAGAACACTTCTGCGCCAAGATCGTTCAAGGCGTTTAGCAGCGAAATGTTCGGTCGCGTTCGTAACGAAGCATCGCCGGTTAGAACCGCAGCACCCGCACATAAAGCGGACACCGCAGTGAAGAATCGTAAGGTCGTGCCGGAGTTTGCGGCGTTGATTACATCGTCAGGCGTAGCAGGGCTTCCTTCCGTGCCCTCTACCAGTATTTTTGGTGTCCGCTCATTCTGCTCTACCGCTACCGTCGCCCCCTGGCATTTCGCCGCATTAATGGTTGCTTCTGTGTCTCCAGAGAGGAGCGGATAGAAGATTTCGCTTTGCTTCGCAAGCGACGCGATAGTAATAGCTCTGTGCGTATAGCTTTTCGATGGTGGCGCGATTATTTCGCCCTCTATCCGTGACCTTCGCACCGTTGCGTTCATAGCACCAAATAGACACTAAAGGGATCTACTACGATTACGTTCATTCTGACGATTTTCTGTACATTCGTGATTGGAACCCGTGATAAACGGAAAAGCCTTCGACAATCTTCTGCTCTTGCTTTACATCAAAGGACACATCCGTCGAATACAATGCGTTTGGAGATTCTCGTCCCACGACGCGTGCAACACCTTTATTTAGCTTCATGAACACCGTGCCGTTTACCCGTGCCTGCGTTTTGTCAATGAAGGCGTTAAGATCGTCATAAAGTGGGTCCATTACTAAACCCTGGTAGACCAGTTCACTCCATATCTGATCGACACCTGCTTTGAACTTCAATTCGTTTCTCGTGAGAACCAGTTGTTCGAGGTCACGATGTGCTTCCAACAATATCGTAGCTGCTGGATGCTCGTAATTCTCCCGTGCCTTGAAGCCAAGAACACGGTCTTCGATCATATCAGTTCTGCCAACGCCATGCTTGCCGCCCATCTCATTCAACCTCTTAATGAGCGATACGCCGTCTGCACTCGTACCGTTCACAGAAACGGGAATGCCCTGCGCAAACTCGATTTTTATGAGGTCAGCATCGTCAGGCGCGTTATCCTGAGAAACGGTCCATTGGAATATCTCTTCAGGCGGGAAAAAAGCGGGATCTTCTAATTCACTTCCTTCGATGCTCCGGCTCCAGATATTTTCATCGATGCTCCAGCGCTTTTCTGCTTCAAAGGCAATACCCTGCTTCGCTGCGTACTGCTTCTCCTCTTCCCGAGTCAAACTCATTTCTCGTACCGGGGCGATGACCTTAAGGTCAGTAGCCCTGAAAACCGCATCAAATCTGAGTTGGTCGTTTCCTTTGCCAGTACAGCCATGTGCTACAGCCTCGGCATGTTCTTCTTTTGCCACTTCCGCTACTTTCTTCGCTATTAGCGGTCTCGCGATCGCAGTCCCCAGCACGTAGCCCTCGTAGCTGCCGTTCGCCTTGATCAACCGGAAGATGTAATCCCGCACAAACTCGTCCTTCGCATCAATGAGCTTACACAAATCGCTGAGCTTTTCTCCCCGCTCTACGCCCTCTTTTATATCTGCTTCTGGCTGCCCAACGTCTACCATTACCGTAATCACGTTATCGTAGCTATACTGCTCTCTCAGCAACGGGATACACACCGACGTATCTAATCCACCAGAATAAGCAAGCGCTACTTTTCTCATTTAGCCCTCTTATATCTCGCCTCTTTCATATCCACAACGAAAGATTCACCTGATATATGACATAATAGTTTCGCTTTTTCCACATCGAGCAGTCCTGCATCCTTCCAGTACTCGTCCTTCACTCCAGCAGCCACCACACTTCCCGTTATCCAAATATGATCGCCAAATTCAGTGGTTTTTTCGAGTTTACACTCTATCCATGCTAATGCTTCTTGTATCCGCGGTGGCGTTACTGCCTTTGCTGCTGCTTCCGTTAGCCCAGCATGCGCCAGTTCACTGTCCTCATACGGGTAATCCGTTTCCAGTACATGCATTTGCTCGGCAAGGTCTTTTCCCACGACGTTCACCACGAACTCACCATTCGCCCGGATGTTCCGCCACGTATCGTGCGCGAAATTGCACGAAAAGCCGTACAGAGGCGGTTCAAAGCTCATCGGCGAATTGAAACTGAAAGGTGCAGCATTGGATATTCCCCGCTCTGAGATCGTCGTAATGACTACTGCAGTCCGAACAAGCAATTTAGGGAACGTTTTCGGTTCAAGTTCCATTTTTCAACTCCTGCTGATAGTTACAATAGATTTGCACGTGTGGTAATAAAAATTCTGTTATCCCACTCATATAATTTGGGCAGCCCAAAAAGAGCCGCGAATTATCCCGCTACTAACTCTTCGCCCTTATCAATAACTATATTACACGGTGTGGGCAGCTTATAGCTCGCCCGTTTCAGAGCTTCTTTCGCCTGATCTACATTATCCTCCTCGACTGCGACGGTGAGCATCTTCTGCCCCCGCTTTACCCTCGCCGCCGTTCCGATCGCTCGCCCGAACGCATGTCTCATGCCGCTCGATACACGATCTGCTCCTGCTCCGGTCGCTAATTTATTCTCCCGCAGCACGTGGTGCGGATACAGCCGAATCTTCAAGTGGAAATTATTTCGCCCTACACCCTTCACGAGATACCGATTCGCGAATATCCGTGCGGCTTCCAATGCATTGTGCCGTACTTGGCAGGATTCCTTTGCAATTAAGGATAAAGAGACCGGAAACTCCGCGCTGAGATTGCCCATATCAAAGATCGTTATCTTGCTTCCCGGAACTCCGCCCATATACTTCTTTCGCACATACGCAGGTCCTGATACTCTCGTATACATCCGAGCGGGCTTTCTGCTCATAGTTTCTTATTATTCAATCTTCCAGCTTAAAAACCTTTTTTCAAGATGAGCGAGGGATACCCTAAATAAGGAACTCGCGCTTTCGCTACTGCTACCACCCAGTCAGGCTGTACTGGCTCAACGCCAAGCATTGGTTGGTCATAACCTGCATTGTTATCTCCCTTTGTTATATAACCAGCATGCGGCGCAGGCTTCCCATCAGGCATCGCTTCTCCTTTCTCCACCCAATACATCGCCCTATGTATTATTGGCGTTGCAGTAGTGAGCCCATTCGGGCGGTAGATAATCACATTACCATAGTTGTTAAATGAGGTATAATCAAGCAGTTCTCCTTCGTTATATGGTGTAATGGCTGTGCGGTGTGGCGCTTGTACGAAAATCAAATCGCCCACCAGCATATTTGGTTCCATGCTCCCGGACTCAACAGCGAAGCCTATATGCCACGACCCGGTGGCTGCGTATGCAACTGAGATAATGAGAGCGACGATTACTAAAGCTTCTACCAGACTCTTCCCCAGTTCGAGCAGTGCTTTTCTCATCTTCATCCCCCTGCGGATATCACTTGTAGTAGTACATAGTAGATCCCAATAATAAAATAGACGTGCCACTATCTCGTTAGAACTTGACTGGAGCTTCCGTTGAAATACGAAGTTCAAAAAGTTTATAACGCTTTAAATCAGTTAACAAAACAATTTACGTACGAACGATGAACGTGGCCACAGGATTTGTTTATCACGAGGATTACTTGCGACACGACACAGGGGGTCATCATCCTGAGAATGCAGAACGGCTGATAAGCATAATGCGGAATTTGGAGGCGCAGAGTCTTACGGAGAAGCTGGAAAGAATTCTTCCGGCGCGAGCATCACAGGAGCAAATAGAATATGTGCATACGGATTCCTATGTGAAGAACGTAGAGGCAATCTGTAAGGCTGGCGGTGGCATGCTTGATTCCGATACGCCAGTATGCAGTGCCACGTGCGACATTGCAGCACTCGCAGCAGGCGGCTTAATAAAAGCGGTCGATGAAGTGATGAGCGAATCAAACGAGTTGAAGCACATTTTTGCACTGGTACGGCCGCCGGGACATCATGCCAACTCGAATAGAGGTCGGGGATTCTGCATATTTAACAACGTGGCGATTGCCGCAGAATATTTAAAGCGGGAATACGGTGCTAAACGCATTTTAATTGCCGACTGGGATGTGCATCATGGCAATGGTACGCAGGAGGTATTCTTCTCGGATCCCTCAGTTTTGTATTTCTCTACGCATCAATACCCGTACTATCCTGGCACAGGATGGATAGACGAAGTAGGTAACGGTGAAGGGCAGGGTTTTACCGTTAACGTCCCGTTACCAATCGGTACAGATGACACGGGCTATTTATACGCGCTCACCACTATTTTAGTGCCGATAGCTCTGGAGTTTCGTCCTGATTTTGTACTTGTATCCGCAGGCTTTGATGCACATGTTACCGACCCCTTAGCATCAATGGCCGTAACATCGTTGGGATTCGGGTTATTCACCGACGTCATAAAGGAGATAGCAACGAAAAGTTGCGGAGGACGAATTGTAATGACGTTGGAAGGAGGATACAACTTAGATGCTATCGCGGAGTCTGTTCTTTCCGTTTTCAATTCTCTTTTATCTAACACAGGCGAGCAAAAGAGTGATGCAATTAGTGCGAGTAGGCAGGTAACGAAACGAGTAGAAGAGATAAAGGGAGTGCAAAGGGAGTATTGGAGTTTATGAGCAAGTATTCAGAACATTTGAACCTGCGAAAAGTAACGGGGAGTATTCAAAAATGATACGTTGTGGAGAGGATGAGAGCAGAGGGGAAGGGTGCGGGATTGTTGGCATTGCGTTGACCCACGGGAATGCAGCCTCACCCATATTTTATGCGCTCTATGCGTTGCAACACAGAGGACAAGAGTCAGCAGGTATAGCGGTGTGTAATGGTGCAAATGATGCGGAAAAAAACGAAATAAGTGGGAGAAAGGGCGATATAAAGCTGATAAAAAGGATGGGGCTGGTTTACGACGTTTTCTCACCGGAACGATTAGAAACGCTCAAGGGCAATATAGGTATAGGCCATGTCAGGTATTCTACGGCCGGAGCGTCGAAGCTAATTAATGCAGAACCTTTGCTCGTGAATTACAGAAAAGGAAAGATCGCCATTGCACATAACGGCAATCTCGTCAATGGAGCGGAGTTAAGGAGAAAGTTGGAGAGAGAAGGCCGAATATTTCATTCTGATACTGATACAGAGGTGATGGCGCAAATACTCGCGATAGAATTGATGCGCCATAACCCCATCGAGGCACTCAAAATAATGATGAAACGCGTAATCGGGTCCTACTCATTGACGATTCTTATAAATAATACGTTAATAGCGGTGAGAGACCCATTGGGCATTAAACCGTTGTGTATCGGCGAGATGAAAAACGAAGGCTTTGGACGGGGCTACATTGTGGTATCGGAAAGTCCCGCGATAGACACATTAGGCGGGAATTTAATACGGGATGTAAGACCCGGCGAGGTGCTTATTATAAACCCTCCACAAGGCTTCTCGCATCGTGAAGCAGAGCCTCGAAGAGAAAGCAGTTTGGAGCGCTATCAGTTGTATAGAGGCGTCAATAATGCTCATTGTGTATTTGAATACATCTACTTTGCGAGGCCTGATGCGGTAATCGATGGACGGTTAGTGTACGATGTAAGGATGAAGATAGGAAAGCACTTGGCGGAGGAGCATCCCGTGGATGCTGATATAGTGACGCCGGTACCGGATTCTGGCATCACGTCTGCCATAGGATACGCAAAACGGTCTGGGATCGATTATATGGAAGGCTTAATAAAAAACCGCTATGTGGGACGGACTTTTATCATGCCCGAGCGAACATCAAGAGATATTGCGGTGCGGCTGAAATTAAACGTTGTGCAGAAGAATGTTGAGGGAAAAAGGATTGTTCTGGTCGATGATAGCATCGTGCGAGGAACCACTTCGAGGATAATTGTGGACTATTTGAAGAAGAAAGGAGCGAAGGAGGTGCATCTACGAATCGGAAGTCCGCCAATCGTTGCGCCATGCTATCTTGGCATCAATACGCCAACAAGAGAGGAGTTAGTGGCTTCTAAAAAAACAGTCGATGAGATTGCTACGTTTTTACATGCCGATTCAATACGGTATCTGAGCGTAAAAGGGCTAATAGAGTCTATAGGAATAGAGGAGAACAATCTTTGTTTAGGCTGTCTAACGGAAAAATATCCGGTTGAGATACCGGGGGAACAGTGCGTAGCGCGCCAGTTAAGATTAGCGCAATTTGAACGATAGTTTTATATCGCATGAGGAATAAAAATAGTAGAGAGGTAGAAGGGTGAGTTTGAAAACTAAAACACTTGTTATTTGCGTAGACCGCGATAATGACATAGGTGAGAAAGCGGGCTTAGAAACTCCCATTATGGGTAGAGAGGCGGTTTTATCCGCGGCAACAATGTTTGGTCTCGCCGATTCGGAAGAAACCGATATAAATGCGATATTTGAAGCCATTCGAATATATGACCGGTTGAACTCAGATGCAGAAGACGTTGAGCCGGAGCTCGTTCTGATCGCAGGCGATAAGATTGTCGGGGTTGAGTCTGATAGAAAGATAGGGCAAAAACTTGATAACGTCCTCTCGAATTTCAGAGCGGAGTCTGCAATCCTCGTGAGCGATGGTGCAGAGGATGAGTGGATTATTCCCATTATTCAGTCACGAGTGAAGATTGATTCCGTACGGAGAGTAGTAGTTAAACAGAGTGAGCCCTTAGAAAATACTTTTTATGTAATCAAGCGCTTGTTGGAGGATCCGTCGTTTTCTCATACGTTTTTACCACCTATAGGTATCATTTTGTTTCTGTTAGCCGTTTCTTTACTGCTCAAACTGTCAGGAGAAGCGTTTGGGCTCATCTTGGGTTTTATAGGGATTTACACACTGCTTAAGGGGCTAGGGCGTGAGAATCTTATAAGCGAGTTCGCAGAAAGTGTGAAGCAATCTTTATACAGCGGAAAGCTGTCGTTTGTCACGTATATCTGCGCAATCGTGCTTATCTTAGCGGGGACTTTTCAAGGCTATTTCCTGGGCTATACCCAGGTGGTGCCAGAAATAGGTGAGCGAATATGGTTGGGTGCAATGCATTTCCTCAAGTTCAGTATATGGTGGTACATCGGCGCAGCACTCGCTCCTCTGATTGGGAAGATGATGAGCATGCTGATAGAGAGGGAAAAGATAGTCAAGCATTGGGCTATATTGTTTTCTATCATTGCTTCTGGGCTGGTTTTGTGGGGTGGAAGCGAGAGTATAATCTGGTTGAGCAAAGGTAACTATTCAATAGGATATGTCGTCCTCTTCCTTTCCATACTTGGTGCTGTTATCCTATCCGTTATAGGTGTGAAGATCTCGTGGTATATGAAAAGCACGCTAAAAATAGTGGGAGAAGAGGGAGAGGTAAGAAGAGAACCAGAGGAAAGCGGGTTACAAGATTAAATTGTAGAGGACGCTATTACATTTCAACAGTAATCCGCTTTTAACGTTATTCGTAGTAGCATGAATTTTTTGGTGATGGGTGCAGGAGCGCTGGGTAGCGCGATTGGCGGTATGTTGGCTGATGCGGGACACGACGTTACACTTATTGGTAAAGAACGGTACGTGAGCTGTATAAGGGAACGGGGGCTTGTAATTTCAGGGATATGGGGCACGCATATTGTTAAAGACATACGTGCTTTGTCCGAACCGGACGTAACGTGTGAACCAGAGGTGGTCCTGTTAACCACGAAGTCGTTTGATACCGAAGCTGCAATGAAAGCGTTGCAGCCGCTTATTGTTGATGCTTCGGATACAGTGGTTATCAGCCTGCAGAACGGGATCGGCAATGAGGAACAGATAGCGCGGTACGTTGGAGAGAACCGTACATTGGGCGGAATGGTCATAACAGGTTTTGAGATGCTGCAGCCAGGCGACGTAAAAGTGACTGTCTCGGCAGATACGATAAAAATTGGTAAGCTCAACAATGAGATTACGCCACGGGTAAGAAAAATCGTTGCGGTATTCAACGAGGCGGGGATACCATCAGATGCCGTGGATAATATCCGGACGCACATCTGGGCTAAAGTATTGTACAGCGCGGCGTTAAACCCACTCAGCGCGATCTTTAGGGTTACGTATGGCAAATTGGCGCAGCCTCATGCTTTTGCGATTATCGAGGATTTAATTCACGAGGCGTTTGCTGTTGTCAAGGCGGAGAACGTCACGCTCTTTTGGGATTGTGCTGAGGACTACCTGGAGTATCTCCGGCATACCCAGATACCAAAAACCGAAAAGCATCACTCCTCAATGCTTAATGACATCGAACGAGGTAGAAAGACCGAAATAGAGTTTTTAAACGGCGTTTTTGTAAAGCAGGGCAAAAAGCATCACATTCCCACGCCCGTAAACGAAACTATCGTCAGAGTGATTAAGTTCTTGGAAGCACGAGAAAGTTAACGATAGAACAGCGGAGACACTCAAAAAAGAGGGTAGACCTACGGCAAACCGCATCGGTCACCCGATTGAGAAGGCACTTTTGATGTTACGAAATGCAAAATATTTATGCAAAATTAAAATTAGAAAATTATTTATATTACGTTCTACATTATTTATTGTAGAAC
>CAYUEX010000020.1:0-19653 GCA_964443855.1 uncultured Halobacteria archaeon
AGCGGTATGATGGTGGGGAGGATGAGGTAATTGGAGTTGGAGCTAAACACGTACTCCAACTCTTTTGCTTGTGGCCCTCCTATAGGAGTGAGATCCACCGTTACCGAATAGATCCCGCTACGATCGGTAACATTGACGCTGAGCTGTGCTTCTTGAACGCCGTTTGCAGCAATTGAAGCAGGAATAGCGGTCGGATCAGTCACAAGTGGTGGTTCATTGTCCTCGCCAATGACGTTTGCTGAAAATTGCAAACCGATGACACTGGAGGAAGATAGAACGGTAACTATCGTCAGTGCGACAAGAAAAACTCCTATCTTGGTCCTTGATTTTGGTATTGGTGCTTTTTGTCTCATCATTTGTCCTAATCCACCGCCTCCCAACTCAATTCCACAACAGCCTTGTAGTCACCCGCCTCTTGATCTTCGGGTACGAGTAACACGACATCGTAGGTCTCCTGCTCACCTGCGGCTAAGGTAGAAATAACGGTAGGGGAAGAGGTGTTTGTGAGCGCTATTTCGTTTCCTGCCGGTCCGAGCTTAAAGTTATTCCCAGGTATTAGGTTCTCGTCGTTTCCATTCAACCCGAAAACATCACTCAGATTGGTCTTGAAAACTGCATAAATCTCTGCAGGGGTGTCGCCCGTATTATTCAGGGTGAGTGAGATATTGATTTGAGTTGTTTTTCCTGAAAATACCGGACTAAAACTAACATTGTGTGCGGTGACGACAACGTTTGGACCGCAGGGGGATATCGTAATCGTATAATGACCCGCAGGGCCCCAATTACTCGCAGTATTCTTCGCCTTCACGTGGAAGTACCATATTCCGTCAGTCAAATTAGTGTAGGACGTCGTGTTTTCGGATGTGTCACAGGTGTCAGCAGGCGTCGTATCTGAGGACTGATCCAGTGTGTAACTGTAACAGACGATTTCAGATGCGTCTTGAGGCGTGGTCCAATTAAAAGTCGCATTTCTGGTACAATATGATTGATTCTCATCAGGATGTGTAAGTGAAGAAATTATAGGAGCTTGTGGAACGGAGCCCGTCGGTTCGATTATAGGGGGCACTATGTAAGCGTTCCAATTTTCAATGTCACATTGGCCATATTTTATCTTGAACCATCCGTTTTCACCCCAGCTAGTTCCCCAGCTATTCTTGCATATCCAGTACCCAGCCGTCTCGTTATAGCCTACAATGCTGACCAAATGGTATCCCTGAAGATTTCCCCAAACATGCTCGTAAATCCCTTCGCCGTAGTAGTAAAAATCCGCATACACCGCCATTCCAGTCACAATTGGTGCGTCGAGTACACGTCCTTTAATGTCCGATCGTGAGGTGGATATCCACCCCCAGTCGGTAATTTGCCAAATTTTCGATGCATTGTCGGGACAAGCGGTATCGCAAGAAATTGTGTCGTCTGCCTGATAGGGGAAACACGACTCATCTATCGTTCCTTCGTCCCTCAACCAGTCCAGTACTGCATCCTCATACCACCCGTCACAACCTCCGGGTGAGCATGAAAGGAGATCTTGCTCCGAAAGATCTTGATCGAATGTTGGATTGCCCTTTTGAATGTTAATATGCGCTTCCATAGCTGCGAGTGAACCGAAAGCCCAGCAGCTTCCGCAAGAGCCTTGGTCCCTAATCGGTGTGGTCCAATCTTCTCCGCCATAGTTCCGCCAGTCAAATGCTGTGGGATATGAAGGTGCGGTGTCACCTACCATCACCATTTCGGTCGAATCCATCGCCGGAATGCTAAAGGAATCGTTGATCTTTAAACCACAAAGCATCTCTTTATCCTCAATAGGGAGATTGGAAAGGGTCGTTCTCTTGGCAGTCCACTGAGCGCTCTTTTCGTTTATGACATTCTGAATCGCCACTTCAACACCCTCGTACTCAATGAAAGTGTCTGTTTGAATGGTCTCGTTATCAACCCCTTCTTGCGAGAATGCTTCTTCCATTGGCTGAGCTGTCGCTCCGGTTGTTAAAACAATCGTTAGCAGAGCACAAACCACAAGGGCGCGAAGAAATTTCTCCATTTTTATTAGCTTGACTAACGGGGAAACAACTTATATAGTGAATTGAGTGGAATATTGCACCGACGAAACAAGATTGTTTTGTTTAAAAAACCATTCGTCACTGTAATTCGGCTTATTAGTCTCTTGAAGAACGACTTTCACAATTTTTTTTTCGTTATCTCAAGGGGCGACTTTCTACAGACTTTTTTCTTTTGGTAAAAGAAACGTCTGTACATGCTCACCTTCGTTGGTCTCGGCTTGTACGATGAGAAGGACATAACTGTGAAAGGACTGGATGCGATACGAGCGGCAGATACTGTCTTTGCTGAGTTTTACACCTCGCCGTTAGGTGGCAAAACAGTCGAAAAGATGGAGGCTATGTACGGCAAACATATCGTTCTGTTAGACCGCAGCGACGTAGAGGAGCACGCAGAAGAGCGGATTCTGACGTTTGCACAGCATCAAAACGTGGTTTTGCTCTGCGGCGGTGATGCGATGATTGCCACGACGCACGTTGATCTGCGGCTCAGAGCGATCGATCAGGGAATCAAGACGCGCGTAATACACGCACCGTCTATTTCCTCAGCAGTTGCCGGTCTCTGCGGGCTTCAGAATTACAAATTTGGTAAATCTGCAACGGTCTCGCCACCATACAAGGAGTTTATCTCCGAAGTACCGTACGACACGATACGAGCAAACAAAGAGCGCGGGTTGCATACGCTGCTCTATCTCGATCTCTCAATGCATATAAACAATGCGTTAAGGCTGCTGGAGAAAGTTGAGAAAGAACGAAGCGGTGAACTGCTGAAAAAGTCAGTACTTGTTGGGATCGCACGCGCTGGTTCTGAGACGCCCGTGGTAAAAGCGGATTACTTAGAGGCTTTGAAACACTACGACTTCGGTGCACTTCCGCATGTGCTCGTTGTTACTGGTGAACTCCATTTCTTGGAGCGAGAGGCGTTGATTAAGATCGCTCAAGCCCCCGAGGATATTTGAGGGTTTTGCTCGGCAGAGACTTTGCCTCTTTTTGATCAAAAAAGGGCTGCTACAAATTATTCACGTACGCCGCTGCATCCCACTTTCCTTCTTACCTTTCGCCAGTTTCCGTATTGAGCCTAACCCTTTTTCTTGCAGCTCCTTTACTTCAATAAAGCCCTTCTCAGCCGCAGCTTTAACTAACGCTTCTCCTTGCGCGGTGCGAGCGAAGACCGTTGACCAGCCATCATCTGAGCCGACCGAGCCGACGGAGATATCTGCGAGTTCCGCGGTGTAATCCATGCAAACCAAGCAACCCTCGCCAATGTAGCCCTTTATATCGTCCAATGGAATAGTGATCGTTTCATTTCCGGTTACTAACAGGTCTTTACCCTTGATGCTGAACTTACTCACGCCTTCTAACGAGCCGTTCGCACGCTGCTTCGTCACGAAATCCAGCAGCGCCTCGGTGAAGTTCTCCATGCAAAACAGACCGATTAACAATTTCATCTTATTTGCGCCCACATCGTACGGCTGCTCTGCCGTCTGCACTTTTCGTAACCCTTGCATCTGACAGGGCAGCCCAACAAACCCTATCTTCTCGCAGCCAGCTTCTATCGCGTCTCGCACGCCGGTCACGCTTGGAGAGAGCGTGTATTTCGTACCTGCACCAGCCTTCAAATCATCGTACGTTCGTGCCAACTTCGTTATCGGCTTCCACCGGTCATCCGAGGTCGTAATTACGCCGCAATCGATTACCCCTTCGTCAAGAGCATACGCGAGTAAAGCAGTAACCACACCGCCGTCTTGCCCTTTATCCAATATATCCTCCTTCGTTGCGCGCGCCGAATAACTTCGCCGATAAACGCCAAGAGCATCGCCGTTCTCTCCTGTACGGGTCTCGCCGAATAATCTCCACTCTATATCTGCCAGTGGCAGGAACGTCCGTGGGCAGAACGCGTAGCACAGCCCGCAGACCGTATCGTACTCCTCAACGAACCGGGGCTCCTTTTTACCCTCTTCATCTTCCGTTATCTTGATCTTATCGCAAAACGCTGCACACGTACCACAAAGACAGCAGATTCGTTTCGCTGTTACCTCATTCGCCAAATTGTCAAAACCGCATTCTAAAAACGTCGGCAAACGCACGTATTTCCGCATTTCCGCCCCTATTTCACCGGTATTTGCTTCTCGTGCCATCTTATTCCACCCCCGCCTTTTGCTTCAATTCCTCATACTCTTTCTCTACTCTTGCCTGTATCTGCTCGATGACGTCATCGGTAAGGTGCCGGAACCGCCGCTGGTCTTTCATGTATTCCTTAACAGGTTTCAACTGCGGAACTTCAACGGTTAAACGGTACTCACCGTTAACCACCTCATAAAGTGGAAATATGCCGGTCTCTACCGCCAAACGACCCAGCTCTATCGTTTGATCGGGTGACGATCGCCAGCCCGTCGGACAGACAGATAGAACATGGACATACGCCGGGCCTTTCATTTCCAAACCCTTCTTCACTTTATCCATTAAGTCAAACGGATATGAGGGGCACGCAGTCGCCACGTACGGTATTTTATGCGCAACTGCGATCTCAGGCATGTTCTTCTTCCACGTTATCTGTCCTATGCTTTGCTTCCCCACCGGCGCAGTGGTTGTCCAGGCGCCGTAGGGTGTAGACGAAGACCGCTGAATACCCGTATTCATGTACGCCTCGTTGTCAAAGCAGCAATAGAGGAAATCATGACCGCGCTCCATCGCGCCTGACAATGGTTGCAAGCCGATATCCGAAGTGGCACCGTCACCGCCAATTCCCACGAATTTGACGCCGCGATCAGGGATTTTACCTTTTCGTATTCGCGCTTTATATGCCGATTCTACACCGGACATCACCGCTCCCACGTTTTCAAACAGCGTGTGAATCCAGGGAACACGCCACGACGTTTGCGGTAACAGCGATGAGAAGATCTCGATGCACCCGGTGGCATTAGTAACGATAATATTCCGCCCCAGCGCTTTAAACACATGCCGCACGGCGAGTGCTTCGCCACACCCGATGCAGGCACGATGCCCGGAGGCAAAGTTCTCTTCTGTTGTGATTAATCGCGGCACAAAGGATTCCTCCTCTCGTTCCGCCTCGCTTCGTTCTCGCTCCATCTTCAGTCCCTCACTCCTATCATCCTAGCTGCGATCTCCTCACTCCACTCCCCTGTCTTTGCTTCCTCCAACGCTCTCGTTACCATGTTTTTATAATCCTTTATCGTAACGTCCCTGCCGCCAATGCCTACAATGAAACTCACTATCTTCAAATCCCCTCGCATATCGTACAATGCTGATTTCACTTCAGAAACCACCGGACCGCCCATGCCAAAGGATAGCGCGCGATCCAACACGACCAGAAGTTCGAGATCCTTTACCGCCTCTCTGAACTCCGCGAAGGGGAACGGGCGCCATAATCGTAATCGTACAAGACCTACAGTTTTGCCTTCTGCTCGCAGCTCATCCACGGCAAGCATTGCCATCTCACTGATGCTTCCCATGGTCAATAGCGCAATGCTCGCATCTTCCATTTTGTACGTCTCCACCGGCGCGTAATGCCTGCCGAACGTCTCGCCAAATTCCTTCCACGTTTCCAGTATTTTCGACTTCGAACGTTCAAAATCGACTTCCTGCGCCTTCTTTGCCTCAGGATAGATGAACGGTGGACCGTAGCAGCCCATACTCACAGGGTTTTCAGGATCTAACGTAAATGGATGCTCGTAGTCCGGGATAAAATCGGCTACGTCCTCATCGTCTGGCAGCACCATATCTTCGATCACGTGCGAGAGATAAAAACCATCAATGTGCACCATTACAGGAAACAGGACATCCTGGGCTTCTGCGATCTTAAATGCGCATACCGTGAGGTCAAATGCCTGCTGATTGTTCTCTGCGAACATCTGAATCCACCCAATGTCCCGAAGCGACATGGCGTCCGAATGGTCGCACCACACCGAAAGTGGCCCTGACAATGCTCTGTTTGCGGCTACAGCAACTACCGGGAGTCGCATCGAAGAGGGAATGTACAGGACCTCGTGCATTAATTCCAAGCCCTGGCCCGCGGAACAGGTAAAAACCCTCGCACCTGCAGCCGATGCACCCACGCATGCGCTCATTGCAGAATGCTCCGACTCCACGCAGATAAATTCCGCATCTAACTCTCCGTCGGCGATCATTTCCGCTAAACGCTCGACAATATGTGTCTGTGGTGTAATCGGATATGCTGAGATAACGTCGGCGTTTGCCATCCGCACCGCTTCAGCGACAGCAAAGGAACCCTCTAAACCCACTATTTTCCCTTTTGTCATCTTCTATCA
Source organism: uncultured Halobacteria archaeon (assembly GCA_964443855.1). GTDB lineage: Archaea > Halobacteriota > Syntropharchaeia > Alkanophagales > Methanospirareceae > JACGMN01. Next base: position 6,344 of record CAYUEX010000020.1, read on the forward strand.
AATCATTCCTCCTCTTCCTCGACCATCGTTATGACACCGCGTGGGCATTCATGTGCGCAAATGCCACAGCCCTTGCAGTAATACAAATCGCTCTCGAAGAATCCTTCCTCATCCTCGTTTATGCACGCTTCGGGGCAGTAAATATAACATGCCCCACATTTGATACATTTCGTATTGTCACGAACAGGTCGTTCCGAGCGCCACTCACCGGTTTTTGAGGTCGATGCACTGCCGGGCTCGGTAACCACGCAGCCAAGTTTTAGATCTTTCCACCCTTTTGGTTTCTCAGCCATTTTTACCTCCATACCGCATTTGTAATCTGCATATTGCTTCGTTAACTTATCACTGTCTCCTCGTACGCTTTTTTCATCGCTTCAATGTTCTTCACGGCAACTTTTCCAAATCGCTCGTTCAGCGGCTCCTCCAAGGAATCAAGTGAAACAATCCCCGAGGCTTTTATGAACGCGCCAAGCATGGTTGTATTGACGATCGGCAATCCTAGAATCTCTCTTGCGATGCTCATTGCATCCACCGTTGCCAATCGGCCCGCCTTCAGCTCAGATTTCATCTCGGCATGCGGTTTTTTCGTATTAATCACTGCTATTCCGTCTTTTTTAAGCCGCGAGACGACATTGCCTACCTGAAGCAATCCCGGATCAAGCACGACTAACACATCCGGTTCCGCAACTTCTGCCCTTATTTTTATCCGTTCCGTTTCGTCCACGCGTAAGAATGCGAGAACGGGTGCGCCTCTCCGTTCAGGTCCAAAAGAAGGCATTGACTGCGCATGCTTACCCTCACGGATAGCGGCATGAGCAACCAACTCTGCTAAGGTAACCCCTCCTTGCCCCCCTCTACCGTATATACATATCTCCATCATTTCAATCAACTTTTCTTTGGACAGGATGTCTATTTTTGCGGTATTTTTACATTATCTGCGTTTGCCCAAAAATTCCCCTATCCTCTCCAAAGCCTCCTTTAGTTCGTACTGCGATACTGCATAAGAACACCGTACAAAACCTTCACCACACGCACCAAAGACGCTCCCGGGTATGACAACGACTTTCTCGTCAAAAAGCAGTTGCTTTGCAAACTCCTCCGACGTGAGTCCGGTGCTTTTAATAGACGGAAACGTGTAAAACGCACCTTTTGGCTCGAAACAGCTCATTCCTAGGGTATTCAGCCCATTTACCATCAGTCGCCGCCTTCGGTTGTATTCGCTCACCATCCGTTCCACCTCGTCCTCACATCGCAACGCTTCGATTGCCGCCATCTGCGCGGTAATTGGTGCGCACATCATTACATATTGATGGATTTTCATCATCGCTTCGATGATCTCTTTATTGCCTGCGGCATAGCCCAAACGCCAGCCGGTCATGGCATAGGCCTTTGAGAAGCCGTTCAACACTATCGTGCGTTCTTTCATGCCGTTGAGCGCGGCGAAGCACGTGTGCGTGCCCTCATAAGTTAACTTGTCGTAGACCTCGTCGGATATAACGAGCAAATCGTGCTCATTCACTACGTCGGCGATCTCTTCCAGCTCCTTTCTGCTCATTATTGCGCCGGTAGGATTGTTTGGGTAGCTCAGAATAAGTGCTTTTGTGTGCGCGGTTATTTTCTCCTCGATTTGTTCTGCGCGCACCTTAAATTCGTCCTCAACACTGGTAGGTACACCTACGGGAGTCCCACCTGCGAATGCCGTACACGGCTTGTAACTCACATACGAAGGCTCATGAAGTATTACTTCCTCGCCAGGATTGAGAATTGCGCGTAGTGCCAGATCAGACGCTTCACTCACTCCAGCGGTGATTAACAGTTCACCTTTGGGGTCGTAATACACACCAGTCTCTTTATAAATCGAATCAGAAAGCGCTTCACGTAATTCGAGCAGTCCCCAATTAGACGTATACGAGGTGTATCCTTTCTCCAATGAGAATATACAAGCCTCCCGTATACTCCAGGGCGTAACGAAATCGGGCTCGCCGACCCCTAACGAAATTGCTCCTTCCATCTTTTGTGCGATATCGAAGAACTCCCGTATCCCTGAGCCCTTCATCTGTCGTACCCGATCAGCCACTCGGTCGGACATCATATCCATTTCTCTTTTAGCTCCTGTAGTTCCCATAATAATAAAAAATGTGCTGTTTTGCGATTCTGATTTTGCAGTCGCTTTGCCGTTCAGTTAACGTTGCGATTACAGCGTCACTGCCAATCGCTTCCCTTGCTCCTCCTCGCCGTAGAGCTCCCCGTTCTCTTTGTATGTCTTGAGTAAGAAGTGCGTCAGCGTGTTACGAACTTGCTCCAGTGGTGCGATCTTCTCCGCGACGAAATACGCAACCTCCTGCATCGTCTTGCCCGCCACCAACACGGAGAGGTCGTACTCGCCGGAAACCAGCCGCACTGATTTGACTTCCGGGAATCTCGAAATCCGCTCTGCAACTGAATCGTAGCCGGTATCCCGTTCGGGACTGACCTTCACATCGATTACCGCCTGCACAACTTCGATGCCCGCTTTTTCGTAGTTTATCACCGTCTTGTAGCTCCGTATGATCCCTTTGCGTTCCAAACCCGCAATGAGTTCACTCACCTCGGCCGCATCCATTCCAGCCATGCGAGCTATTTCTGCATCATTCAGCCGTGCATTCCCCTCCAATATCTGAAGGATCTCTTTTTCTTTCTCTTTAGCCTCGTCCTTCTCTCCCATCCAAATCACCTCTTACCACACGTTTAAAGGAACTTAAACACCTCTGGAAGCTCTCCAACGGCAGCGCTAAACGTTTCGGGCCAGTTCTCAGTGTCCAGTCCCTTTTGCGCGAGAAATACCGCAGCCCAACGCTCCAGACCCACGCCTGAGCACCCGGACCATAATGCGTCACCGCTCTGCAGCTTCACACCAAACCCTTTGGGGTATTTGTCACCATTCACACTCACATTCTGGAATTCCAGCCATTTACCGCTGTAGGGCAATACAGCCTCGTAATCGGTAGTGCCCACCTCTCTTAACTCTGCCAAGCCGGCTTTGCCCTCCTGCGCCATGAACCAGGGCGTTACCCACGCCTCGCGCCACTCGATGTCCAGTATGTCATGAAAAATATGGCGATACCGCCTTTGCAATTCTTTTGCGTGCTTGATCGTCTGCTGCTTTGTACCGATCCATACTATTTCGACACGATGAAACTCATCAAGCCGCTCGATACCGTGAAGGCCGCCGCTTTCATACCTGTAAGAGGTTCCTGACCGGTCGAAAACGTTTATTGGCAGGATTTCATCAGGCATAATCTTCCCTTGCAGGAAGACCCAAAACGGAGGGCATTGCGCGTAGCACATCCCGCCCACGTTCTCTATCTTCCCCATGATCATATCGAGCGGGACCTCATTCGTTACTTTGAAATAATCCATGACGTCCTCCCAGTATTCAGGATCCCGCGTCTTCGGCGTGCAGACATAGTAGGCCTCTGGATAGATCCCCTTTGCGTGACCAGACCGTTTCCAGACGTCCCAAGCAACGAATTTAGGGAAGATCATCTCGTTATAGCCTAATGGCGTCAGCAGCTCGTCGAGCAGTATCTTCTCGAACGCTCGGAAAATCTTCGTTAACTGCGGGCCGTGGATATACTGGCCTCGACCTGCTGCATGCTGCAGCCAACCCCGCTTGAGCATCTCCTCAGTGGGGTCTTTATCGAAATAGAACGATTTCTTGTCACTCTCAAAGAGCAGTTCCCAGTGCTCACTTTTGCCTTTCCACCGAGCAGCATCCCGCTTATCCTCTAATAAGCGAATGAGCCGATCAGGAATCCGTTTATCCAATGCGGATTCATCAACATCCAAATCGAGTTCTAAGCTCGCATTTTCCTGCTTTATTTGCTTAACGAACGGCAATTTTCGTACCGTCAAGCCTTCCGCAGCTTCCCATGCAAGTGTAATCTTGTAATCATTTATTTGCACACCGCGTATCCCAATGCGGTGCTTCCCTAATAATGCGCCAAATTCTTTCTTTAGTCGAAGCAGCGCATCATGCGCCCGCACAAATCGGTCGGAAACAATCCTCAGCTCTATTCTATCCTCTGCAACGTTCCAATCCGCAATTTCCGCACCACAACCCTCCGGGGCACCTCTTTTTAAAACGCCCGTGTTGCACTGCGCTACGAGTTCCGTGAGATCCGATTGACGGACACTACCCTCAAGATTCGCACTGCATTTAAGCGCGGCTTTCAGCTTGAACTCCATATCCATTGGCTTTTCACTCTCGTTCGTCATCTCCATCCCCCGCCAGGTTTACGATATCTTCTGCCACCTTGGCATTCATCAAATAATCATCCACGCTTGCGATGACCGAGCCGATTTTATTAGATTTGAACGAGGTGACGGCGCTTTCAGCCGTGAGGACAGTCTTCATTGTATCCGTATTATCCTGTATTAAAGGAATTGCAGACAAATCCGCATTTTCGCCGCTTATCTCGATTTTAACTTTTATCTTCATTTTTTGAGGGTTACATTTAAATCTGATTGCTGCGTATAAAAAATTGGCGGAAATAAATGTTTGATTATATTGTGATTGTTGTTACTGACGATTTAGACGCGCGAAAGTTGGAACGCTCACCGCTCAGAAAGGAGATTTGTCTCGATTCGACCTGTGTGCCGGTTTCTGAGAGTGGCTGGAACGGTCGTGCGGGAAATGGACTTGGGACACTCTTCGCGATAGAAAATGCGAGTACGGCGTTAGGGAAAGACCTTGTGGAGGAAGTGAAACGCGGAAAAAGTGTTCTTATCGTGCACACTGCGGGCGAGGGCTCGAGAAACCTGCTTACGCGGACGGTAAAGAACAAAGCACTTATTGAAGTGCCAAACCTCACGCTTCTGGAAGGGGTGATCAAGCAGTTTCAGGATTTTGCGATTCCGTCGCGTATTTTGGTAACATGGGGCGATCAGTTTTTGCTCTTTGAGGGCAATCCCGAAGAGATACGGACCTGTGCGCAGAAGACGCACGTTATGCTCTTCGGCTTGAAGACCGAGCTTATCGAGGAGATTGCACGTACCTACGGCATCCAGATCGTCACGTGTGCCGCGGGCGATGGGTGCGAACTGCTCGATTTCGAGGACACGCGTAACTACGACGTAGCGAAGGAGCTGGTGGAAAAATGGAAGGGCGACGTGATGGTGAACATGGGCATGTTTGCGCTGAGCGGTGCTGCGACAGAATGTATGCTCGATGCGTTTCGCGATGCGCTCGCTGCGAGAACGGGAAAGCTCAATTCCGATGAATTGTGGCAGACCTGGATTTCACCTGAGTACGAAGCGAGTGCGTGGCTCCAAGAGCGTGCGGATAGGATAACGCATGAACTCGCCCGTGCAGCGCCCCAGAAACTGATACGAAGCTATCCGCTAAGTGATCAGACGATCTGGGAGGATTTCGGGACGAATGAGAATTATTATAAAAGCGTGATGAAACTGGTGAACGACGATGTTGTCGGACAGAGACTGCGAGATTTTTTGGCGGTGGAGGTTTCCTCGGTTGAAGCCGGCTGTGGCGTTTCGCGTTCAATCTACGAAGATGTGGCGTTTGAGGGAGGATCGGTACGGAATAGCGTAATCTTGCATTCACGGGCGCGATACGCAGAACTCGAACAGGCATGTGTGATAAACTCCACGCTGAACAAGATAACAGGGAAACGGTGCGTGGTTTACAACGTGGTGGACCATGCGGAGATAGAGGTTGAAGATTGCGTCTTGATAGACGTATTCCATCCGGTACAAGGTAAAATACGGCTAACAATCGGTATCGGCGAGGAGAAAGGAGACAAGAATACGTGGTGGCACGCGTGCCTTCCAAAGAATGATTTCTCGCTTTGTGACATTGCAGAGCTGCTGCAGGGCGTCTCGGACGACGAAGAGGCGGATACAAAGCAGCGGTTTACGTGTGTGGCAACGGCGATGATTTCAGGTGATGAAGAACTCAGAAAGCGTATTGAACGGCCGTTTAAGATAAAACCCTCGGTTGAGCCTAAGCCGTGGGGCTACGAGCTGTGGTTGATATCCCCACGGAATTACGCCGAGTTGGACATGGAGCTGGAGCACGACCTCACCCTTGACGATCTGACGTTACTGTATCCTGAGCAGATTTTAGGTGCCGAAGCCACGTCCCAGAGGAAGTTCCCGCTGATTGCCAAGATAATCAAGGCAGACGAAAATCTCTCTGTGCAGGTGCATCCAGACGATGCGTACGCGCGTTCGATGGGGGATGCGTATGGTAAGGAGGAGGCGTGGTATGCTTTAGAGGCTGAAAGGGGTGCGAAGATATATCTCGGGTTTGAGGACGTGATGACAAAAGAAGAGGTTATTAGATCAATTGACGCCGAGACATTTCTTTCACAGTTACACGTATTCGATGCGCACGTTGGTGCTACGTATCACATCCCTGCCGGTGTTGTTCACGCAATAGGCGCTGGAAACAAGTTATACGAGGTCAGCACGGCATCGGAGCGAACCTTCAGGCTCTACGATTACGGCAGGGGACGGGAACTGCATCTAAAGGATGCAATGAACGTTTTGAAGTTGGATGAGGCGGGATTGGGCAAGGCTTTAAAGAAGGATGCTCAACTTCTACGTAAAGAGGCCGGATTCGAAGATTGTCAACTTTTACGAGGAGTACAGTTGCACTTGCGGCTTTTTAAGGTAAACGGAGAGGTAAACGTTGCTACGGAAGGTAGTCTGCACGTGCTCACTGGTGTGCAGGGAGAAGTAACGTTGCGGTCAAAATCGAACGAAAAACTGTTATTACGGCCACCAGAGACGGTGGTGGTGCCTGCGTGTGTTGATAAATTTGAATTAGGAGGGAACGGAGAGATTGTTGTAAGTGTTAAGAAGGGAAAAAGAGATTAATATAATTTATGTTGGTATTAAAATTAGATGATACAACAACAATTTGGTGAAGTGGTAAAAAGAATATCGCATCAAATCAGAATTAATGAGGTTCCAAGAGGGGTAAGAGTTATTTATAGGGCTATTTTTAACGAGCCAAAAGAAATAGCAAAAGACATTAGCAAATATACTGGCTTTTCACTTACGGAGGAACACAATATAGATCTATATTTTACCCGTTATTTTGACCAAAATCCAAATTTATTTGAATTACCGGAGTTGGACATTTTGAGAGATTTTTTAATATCTAATCGAAGGTACTATCGAAAAATCGGAGAATATAAAAACGAAGAAGAAATTGTCACAAAAATAAAGGAAATCATCGTTCATGTATTTCAAAAAGGGCAAAAGATTGCTTTTGAAGAGGATGAACTACAAAAATATGCAGATGAATTAGAAGCCTATTTTAGAGGAGATGAAGTGGTTATTACGTCAAAACACCCTATTAATGGGTTTTATTCCAACGTAGAACGAATAGAATTAGAAGAGGGACTTTTTGTACAGCGAGTACCTCTCAAAGAAAGAGAAGAGTTTTATTCGGAAATCCATTATGATTCTCATTTTAAGAAAATCCACATATTAAATAACGAATATTGGCTTATTAATGAATATGCTTTAAACGGGGGAGCAATTAATGATTATGCCTCATATATCGAAGGAGAATTTGTGACGTTTTTACGAATTTTTAAGCGTGGTAGAATAGAAATAAAATATAATCAATTAGAATCAAACTATTGGAATCCTGATCTATTTGGCATTGGTGGGATGGGTAGCCGCGGTGATACCTTTGCAGTTGGCCATGGCGACTATGTATTACCGGAAGATGAAATAAAGCAATTTACTGATTTATGGGGGAAATATCGAGGAATCGATTTTTCGAAAGACAAAGCGCTGAACATCGCAGTAAAACGATTCGACGATTCTTTTAGTCGACGAGAAGTGGAGGATAGAATAATTGATCTAATAATAGCTTTTGAAGCGATGTTTTTGAAAGAGACTGAGAAAATGGAATTGACATATAAATTATCGCTTAGAGTAGCGATATTCTTAGAAGATGTGAATATAGAGAGGGAAAAGTTGTTTGAATTTATGAAAAAGGCATATGATACTAGGAGTAACATAGTGCACGGGGTCACAACTAAAGATAAAATAAAAGTTAGAAGGAGCCTCAAAGCCGAGGATAATGATGAATATACGCTCTATGAATTCGTTGGCAAACTAGAAGATGTTCTTAGGAAATGTTTGCTTAAATTTATTCGAGAATACCCAGGATACCAAATGAATAAACTGATTGATTTATTAGATAAAAAATTATTAAATAAAGGTGAGATTTAGGATACGATGAAACCTGAAGACACTCTTAACGATATTTTTGATATGAAACATGATAATAGACAGAACCGCGTACCGTGCGAATGATATAAGAGGCATTGCTGACTCGTCTTACCCAAACTATCAGCTCAACGACGATTTCTGTCGGTTAACCGGCCTGGCTTATGTTGAATTGCTGCGGAAGTACCGTGGTAAGGAACCACACGAGCTACGCGTGGTCGTGGGCAAGGACGTACGGAACAGCGGGCCACGCGTGAAGACCGCCTTTACCGCGGCTCTCCTGAGCAAAGGTGTCCACGTCATTGACATTGCACCTGCTGATACTGTCAGTTCGACACCCTTGATGTATTTCGCCACCTGGCTCTTCGATGCGGACGGCGGTGTGGAAGTGACCGCGAGCCACCTGGAGAAGGAATGGAACGGCTTCAAGTTCACCGTTGGTTCTGAAAGCGCTGCGGAGCATCATGTACGTGAGACGCTTCAAACCGCTTTGAAGTTCGAGGAAGCATTTGAAGCGGGCACGCTCAGCTTCGAAAGCACAGAAAAGGGCAAGCTTGAGGAGGTGGATGTCTTGCCAGATTATCACGCGATGATCGCGGCGAACATTATCTTAAGAGACCGCTGGGAAGCGTTAGCGCTCCAATCACTTTCCAGAAATATCACGTTAAAGGATGCGCTTGCCACCGCACGAGAAGAGCTTGCGCGGTTACCTGAGGACAAACGTAAGCCGCTAACCGGCTTGAAAATCGCGTACGATGCAGGCAACGGAACGACGGGCGTCATCGCGCCGACGCTCTTCCGGGAGTTGGGTGCTGAGGTCTTCGAGCTTTATTCCGAGCCAGACGGTAATTTCCCCCACCATCTCCCAGATCCAACCATACCGCAGTTCATGGAAGATTTGCATGCAGAGGTTGTCCGCACTGGTGCGCACATCGGACTTTCCTCTGACTGTGACGGCGACCGGGCAGGTGCGGTCTCGCCGAGTGGCAGTATGATCATTGGTGAACAAATTCTGGCACTGCTCTGCAAGCACATCCTCAAGGAGCATCCGCGCGGAGCGATCGTGTACGATACCAAATGCTCCGACGCGATCAAGAAGATCATTACCGAAAACAATGGCATACCAATCGAGTGGAAGACCGGTTTTTCGTTCATCAAAACGAAGATGCATGAAAGGGATGCCGTAGCAGGCGGTGAGATGTCAGGCCACGTGTATTTCGCAAAGAACAACCGTGCGGACGACGCGGTATTCGCGTTCTCGGAGCTGTTACTGCTGACGGCTGAGGAATTGCGTTCAGGGAAATCAACGGAAGTGGTGGACGAGCTGCTTGCGGACTTTTTGAGACGGTACGTGAACACGCCGGAGATACGTATTCCCGTGGTGAACGATGCGGAGAAAGAGCGAGTGAGCGATGTCGTGGAGAACTATTACCGCGAGCTTGCCTCAGATAATCCCGAAAAATATAAAAGAAGGGTTGATGAACAGGGCAACGACATCGATGGTGTGAAGATCGATTTTGTGGAGGAGAACGGGTGGGCATTGATACGCCGGTCGAACACGTCACCCGTAATCATAGTGAGGATGGAAGCGCGAACTTCGAATGGTCTGAAGAAGATCGAAGAGCACGTACTCAAGAAGTTCATGGAGTTCACAACGGTGGATCTCACGGCGGACGAGTACGTTAAGGGGATCATGAGGCGAATAGAGGGATAAAAACGCTTTTTGGTGGGAAAATATTAACTAACGATTTTCAAAATAGATGAAATGCCTTAGAAACCTTATTTCTTAAAGACGTTTTGGCTTTTTGCTGTTATCGACGTTTGCATCTTTATTTCGCCTTACATACCAGCTAGAAGCATTCCATTCCCAATTCTTGTTCTCGTCCAAAACAATGTTACCCAGATTTTCAAAATTTGGTGACGAGCCTATGTCCCAAACCCGATAGATAACCCAGCCACTGTCCTGATTTGCTATGCGTCTTTCTGTTTCAGAAAGCCAGAAACCATCGTCATCGACTGATGGACGAGTTGTAGTTTTCACCTCGATGTGAAGTTCACTTCCGTCAGGATTGAATGAAAGAATGTCGAATCCGAAATTCACTCCTTCCGATGAAACTAACCGAACTCGATTTGCCAAATCGCTACACTCCACCCCTTTAAGCCTATTTTTTTCTATTTCATAGACTAATTGCTCCCCAAGCAAACCGATACGTTCCCTCTCCCTTGCCCTTTGAACCCTTTCTTCCAATTCAGAACTGAAATCAGGCACGCTAACACCTTTTCTTTCTGGTATTTGTTCATTTTCGATATCGTTGATCAAGTAGGAAACAACCCACATATATGATTGTATTTCTATAGCCTTAAGTTGCCCGTACCTGTTAAGTTTAGACTTAAGCACATCAGCAAGTTCGAGCAGGATGGAATACCGTTCCCAAGAAACGTAACCGGAGATTGATTCTTCTATTCCATAAAAATGGAGCAAGTCATCGAATCGACTAGGAAGAATCGGAAAATAAGTTTGGGGTGATAATAGGAAAGCCAAATAAGCCAAAAACGACCACTTGCAGCCAAGATGATTCTCTCGAAGATAGTTTGCAAGAGCATCAAAACGAGTGGAGAATTCTGTTGGTGTGGTGGAACTGCCAAAAAAGAAATCAAAAAGCTGAGCTTCTAATCCCTTGATTTGGTCAAGGTCATTAACCCTATACAGAGGTGCCTCAGAGCTGTTTTGGAAACCATACCTATGCTCAAGTAAATTTTCACTCACGGTTGGCTTGCAGACTTCTTTCACGGCTTGGATTATCTTCCCAGAAGTTTTTACCCAGCGTTTCCACTTGTTCAAGCATAAAACATCTTTAGCTTTTCTGTATACCTTTATTTTGTACGCAATTTCATCATCAAAGAGAAAAGGGTGCTCAAAATTGGAAAAAGGAACTCCATTGCATTTATCCATCATATATCGAGTAAAAGCCTCGTGGCCGATTTCAAATTTCTCATTGTCAATTTGGACTACCATAATGGATCTCCTCTGCAAATGGCTGATAACAGCAAGTAACCGAACTTAATTTCGTTTAGCCACGACGCTTGACGAACAATCCAATAGATCATTTTCACTCCTTTTTCCACTGGTATCCAACGGATTTTTTATCTTACCGTTACCATTACTACTTTTACTTAGCATACTTGATAGATATACCTATCGCTTCGAATGCGAGGATGGATAAGCTCTGCGATTTAACGACGTGCCGATTACTCAGAGGAGAGGCATGTGGGTGTAGCGAGGTGCGCCGGAAACCGAAGAGTGCGTTGCGTGACCGGGAAACCGCCGTGGCGAACGTTTTATATATATCTATCAAGACCTATGCTAATCGTATAAGCATTAAGGAATATAACTGGGAGCAGTGAGGTGATCGTAATGGACAAGAAAATTATAATCGGTTCGCTAACAGCAGTTATCATCGTACTCGCCATATTTGTGGCAGTTGAGAGGTATGGCGGGGACAACGGTACTGAGCCTGCTGTTGCTGGCGATGCGGAATATGAAGTAACCTTTGAGAGTACGTGGAGCGCAGCAACACATCCGTATAATTTTCCCAGTAATCCGCATTTCTCAGGTTTGATTGGCGCAACGCATGACAGTACTGTTTCATTCTGGGCAGAGGGGGAATTAGCGCCAGTGGGTATAAAAAACGTGGCGGAGAAAGGCAGTAAAAATCCGTTCAATAACGAAATCGATGCCGCACTTGCAGCACAGACAGCATTTAACAAGCTGTCGGGCGGGGGTATTGGTACCTCACCCGGGTCGGTAAGTCTGACATTCCAGGTTAGTAACGAATATCCCCTTGTTACGTTAGTCTCGATGATTGCACCAAGTCCCGATTGGTTTGTAGGCGTATCAGGGCTTAGCCTTTATGAGAACGGCGAGTGGGTATCTGAAAAAGTAGTCGAATTATACCTGTACGATGCAGGAACGGATAGTGGCGTTAATTTCACGTCAAGGGATGTCGTCACAACCCCTCCGGTCGTTATCGCTCGTATCGATGAGTCCGTGTTACCGGGCAGTAGTGTTCCGTACGGTACGTTTACATCTACTAGACAATAACTAGCAGCAGTATCTTTTGATTTGAATTCTAGTTTACTCTCGGATCACACGAACGAGGGTCCTCACGAGTTCATATAACGTATTGGGGTTATCGGAATCTTGGCGAAGCTGAGAGAGACCGAACCACGAAGTATCGTAGAACTACTCGAAGCCCGCCAGCCCTACTAGTTCATCATCAAAAATCGTGCCACAAGTGAACCGGTAGTTCTATTAATACCGTGACTTATCCATGCACCGTGAATATTTTTCGACTTGTATAAGAGATAACACAGTAACGTCCCCTGAACGAAAACAGGCACCATCCTGAACAGGGTAAACTCCGGGTGCCATGCAAATGCAACCATCATTGAGACGATATACGATAACGCTACGTTTTTGGTGTTTTTGTACGCAAAGAAGAAAAATACGCCCCTAAACATGAATTCCTCGTTGAACGCCTCGAAGAATAAGGGGACGCTGATCAGGAGGATATTGGACGGGATTGTAAAGTCCCATAGATTGGATTGTGTGGTCGCGGGGTTCAGCAGGAATGTTGTGGCACTGGTTATAGTTGTAAGTATTAAGATACCAAACCCAAGAAGAAGGCTCAATCGCAACCCTTCTTTCGTTATGCCGAACTCACGCAGTTCATAGTTTCTCACTTGTATGAGTACGAGGCCCGGCACGAGGAACAACGCAAATTTTGCGATAAAGTAAAAATACCATTCAAAAAGTCCTCCGGTTAAATTTCTCATGAGCGGTCCGTAAAAAAGAGTTGCAGGAAGTGCCATCACGAGCATATCAAAATATGGCTGAACGCTCTTCTGTTTGGTCACGCCGTATGCCATTAAGATGATTGCTGGGATTAGTTGGAAGGCGCCAATTGGATACGGTATCATGGTTACATATAGATACCCTAAGTGTTTTTATTAGTTTTTGCAGGCGAGGAGTAATTTCACATGACATGACATGCCATGAC
>CAYUEX010000021.1:0-19432 GCA_964443855.1 uncultured Halobacteria archaeon
TTTTTACACGTGTATTTTATACGAAAGCGTCTTAATTCGTTTACTACAAGGCTCTGTTACCTTTATGCATTTATTCATTTGTCTTGAACCCCACCGGTAAAAAAAAAACCACCTTTTATATATTACCTTTCGTCTTTTCAAAGTTAGAATCCATAACATTCACTATCTCATACGAAAAGAGCCACCTTTAAAGTTAGAGAAAGATTTGAGAGTGAAGCTAGACAATGCAAACCAAAAGCACGAGAAATATAACCCCTGCAAGCATGGTAACACTGGTTAAACTACCAGATCTGCTCTCTATCCTCAATGCGTTACTTGGCTTCACGGCGATATTATTGGTGTTTGGTGACACAAGCGTAACTGAAAAAGCACTAAAAAATGCACTTATATTGATCTTACTAGCGGCAGTTGTTGATGGATTAGATGGCATCGTAGCGAGAAAAATAGAGTGTTCCTTGTTAGGCGAATATCTCGATTCTCTTGCTGATATGCTCTCTTTTGGTGTCGCACCGGCAATTGTTGCCTACACACTGATTAAGAACTATTTTGGGGTTGCCCCCACGTATATCACCATTGCATTGGCGTTCTGCGGTGCGTATGTAATAAGCGGGATGTTACGACTTGCGCGGTTTAACGCAAACCTTTTTGCGAAAAGGAAAGCGTTACCAAACGGACAAAGTAACGACTATGAGGGTTTTCCCATTACCGGCGGTGCGATTTTTTTAGATTCGCTCATGCTCCTCGCGATCGAGTTGCCGTTCCCTCCATCCCCAAGCGTACCGCTTCTGATTGGTTCCATGGGCCTATTGTGCGTTTTGATGACCAGCAGAATACGATATAAAAAGCCTCGAGATAAACGGATAGTAATACCGGTAGGAATTGTGTTTTTCTCGTTATTCGTTTTTTATATATGCTCTTTGGCTTTCGTTTACTCAGCGCTTCTTGTATTCATCTTAACAGGATTTTATATGTGCAGCCCCCTATTGTATAAAAAAAGAGAAAATTTTATCTGAATCATCTTAGTTATAGGAGTGCACATCGAATCAGGAGCAGGTTATGAAATACGTAAAGTTGTTTGAAGAGGTAGGGACAGGGGATGTTGCTCTCGTTGGAGGTAAAAATGCATCTCTTGGTGAGTTGATAAGGAATCTGAAAGAAAAGGGCGTAAACGTTCCTTCTGGGTTTGCTATCACTGCCGAGGCGTACAGATACGTGATAGAGAAGGCAGGTATACGAGGGAAAATCGGCGAGATACTGGCAGATTTAGATACGCATGATATGGCAAATTTGAAAACCCGCGGTCGTAAGATACGGGAGCTGATACAAAATGCTCCGTGTCCCGAAGAGCTTGAGGACGAAATACGAAAAGCTTATCGTGAGATGGAACAGACGTATGGCGAACAGGTCGATGTGGCGGTGAGAAGCAGTGCAACGGCAGAAGATTTACCGACAGCGAGTTTCGCAGGGCAACAAGAGTCATATCTGAATGTCCGAGGCGAAGATCAGCTGTTGGAGAAAGTTATGGACTGTTTTGCCTCTTTGTTTACTGATAGGGCAATATCCTATCGTGTTGATAAAGGCTTTGACCATCTCAGCGTCTATCTCTCGGTTGGCGTGCAGAAGATGGTTCGCTCTGATTTGGCCTCTGCCGGTGTGATGTTTTCCATAGATCCTGAATCGGGCTTCGGCAATGCGGTTTACATAACGGGCGCATATGGATTGGGCGAGAACGTCGTGCAGGGTACTGTTAATCCTGACCAGTTTTATGTCTTTAAACCGATGTTAAAGAACGATTTCCGCCCCATTGTGGAGAAGAAACTGGGTGCGAAGAGACAGAAACTGGTTTACAAGGAGACAGGGACCGAGCAGAAGGAGGTTACGAAAGAAGAGCAACAAAGGTTTGTGCTGAGTGACGATGAAGTGCTCAAACTCGGCCGCTGGGCTTGCATTATTGAAGAACATTACGGGATGCCCATGGATATAGAATGGGCAAAGGATGGAATAACCAATAAGCTCTTCATCGTCCAGGCGAGACCTGAGACGGTGCATTCGCAGAACGACCTTGCTGCTGGCTTAGTGACGTACGTACTTGAAGAGGAAGGTAACTTGCTCGTTCAAGGCGAGGCGGTGGGTAAAAAGATTGGTTCTGGCGAGGTAAATATAATCGAAGATGCAAGCGATATTAACAAATTCAAGCCAGGACAGGTTCTAGTCACGACGATGACCGATCCAGACTGGCAGCCGATAATGAAAGTAGCGGGTGCAATTGTTACGAACAAAGGCGGAAGAACCTGCCATGCCGCTATCGTTTCCCGGGAGCTTGGGATACCCTGTGTGATCGGGACTGATAATGGGATGGAGGTTTTAAAAGGAATAAAGGAGGTTACGGTCGATTGTTCGGAAGGCACAGGGCGGATATATGAAGGGAAGTTGAAATATCGCGTGGATACGCTGACCACGACCAACCTTCCACGACCGTGCACTCAGATAATGATGAATGCTGGAGTCCCGGAAAATGCATTCGTTCAAGGTCAGATTCCAAATGACGGTGTAGGGTTAGCTCGCGAGGAGTTCATCATCAATTCTTATATTGGCATACACCCGCTGGCGCTGATTGACTACGAGCAGTTGAAGCGTCAAGCAGAAGGCGATGCGAAGATCGCAAGCGTTATTAAGGAGATAGACGAGCGTAGCGCATCGTATGCGGATAAATTGCAGTTCTTCATTGATAATTTAGCCATGGGCATTGGGAAGATCGGAGCAGGATTTTATCCCAACGACGTTATTGTGCGATTATCCGACTTTAAGACAAATGAATATGCAAATCTAATCGGGGGGTATCTGTACGAGCCCAAAGAAAGTAATCCCATGATCGGGTGGCGCGGTGCTTCCCGCTATTACGATGCTAAATTTAAGCCGGCATTTGGGTTAGAATGCAAAGCGATAAAGAAGGCGCGGGAAGAGATGGGGCTGACCAATGTCAAGGTGATGGTCCCCTTCTGCAGGACGCCAGAAGAGGGAAGAAACGTAATCAAGACGATGGAGGAGTTCGGCTTGAAGCAAGGCGAAAGCGGATTGGAAGTGTACGTGATGTGCGAAATCCCCTCGAATGTTATTTTGGCCGATGAATTTGCAGAAATATTTGACGGGTTCAGTATTGGCTCGAATGACCTGACCCAACTAACACTTGGTTTGGATAGGGATTCTGATCTTGTAGCACACCTATTTGACGAAAGGAACGAAGCGGTGAAACGACTGGTCAAGCATGTCATCGAGGTTGCGCATGAACACGAGCCCCGAAGGAAGATAGGGATTTGCGGACAAGCACCGAGCGATTTCCCCGAATTTGCGGAATTCTTGGTGGAATGCGGGATCGATTCGATGTCGTTGAACTCTGATGCGGTTATAGCTACACGATTACATGTTGCGGAAGTAGAGAAACGGATTGGAAAATGTACGTAAAGATACGGGCAGTAGATGTGGTAAGGGCGCCACCGGAACGGTTGGGTGACGATTTGCAGGTAGTCGTCAAGGAGATGCTCCAGGAGAAGCTGGAAGGCCGATTAGATAAGAAGATCGGCATGTTCATTGCGATCCTGGACGTGGTAGACATAAAGGAGGGACGGATAATGATCGGCGATGCCGGCGTTTATTATGAAACCATTTTCGATGCGCTCGTTTTCAGGCCCAAGATGCAGGAGATCGTTGAAGGCTCAGTGCTGGAGATCGTTGAATTTGGCGCTTTTGTGGAGATTGGCCCGTTAGATGGACTGTTACATATTAGTCAGATTACAGACGAATACATCTCGTATGATGAGAAAAATGCGAAACTCATTACGAAGGAGACGGGCAGGACTTTGGGTGAAGGTGACAAATTACGGGCACGGATCGTTGCGATTTCGCTCAATGAACAAGATCCAAGTGATAGCAAGATCGGATTAACAATGCGACAACCTGGTTTGGGCAAATTAGAATGGATCGAGGAAGACAGGGAGAAAAAGAAGGCAGAAGCGGAAACCAAGGCGAAGGCAGCGAAGACGGAAGAGGAAAAGGCAGCGAAGACGGAAGAGGAAAAGGCAGCGAAGAAGCAGGGAGATGAGCGGAAGGAGGAATAACTAGAAAATGGACAAGGCGTGCCGCGATTGTCACCGGATTATTGAAAGCGGGAAGGCCGTATGTACCTGCGGCTCAAACTCGGTGAGCCAAGATTGGAGTGGGTATGTTGCGATTATAGATGCGGAAGGATCGGAGATCGCGAAAAAATTAGAAATAAAGAAAGCAGGAAAGTATGCATTGAAAGTGAGGTGAAGACGGATACTATGGAGATAGAGCTAACAGAAGAGAAGGAGAATCAGTTATTGAAACGGAAGGAAGTAACGTTCAAACTACATCATAAAGAAGAAGGTGCTTCGCCCAGCCGTGAGGAAGCCCGGAATGCCTTAATAAAAGCGCTGAAGTGCAATTCAAACCTCCTGGTCATCGATAAGATGGCTACGGAGTTCGGGAAACGAGAAACGGTGGGCTATGCAAAAGTGTACGAAAGCGAAGCGCGGCTGAAAGAGATCGAGCGGAAGCACATAGTGAAAAGGAACTTTGAAGGTGCTGAAAAAGCGGAAGGAAAAGAGGCATAAAGAAAGATGGCTGCAATACATGAGTTTTACGACGTGGTTGAGGAGAAGGGCAAGGTAAAGGTGCAAAGGAAGCGAAAGGTCTGCCCACGGTGCGGCGCTGGCGTGTTTTTAGCGGAGCATGCAGACAGGTATTCCTGCGGGAAGTGCGGGTATACCGAATTCCGGAAGAAATAGCTTAAAAAAGGGAGAACCGCAAAAAAAGGTTCTCGTCTTTTTCTACTTTTATAATCTGATTTTGCTTATAGCCCGGCACCGGAATTTTGTATACTAGTTTTCAGATCAAAGGCGAGGATTTTGCAGCGCACTTTTTTTCGCGCGAGTTTTGCAACTAAAATACGAGTTTTTCCACGTTAAAATAGACAGGTACGCTTTACTATCAAGTTATCGTTTTTGATAGTATAGATAAATAGAAAGCAGCCCGCAGATGCCGTCGTTAACCTGCATAATTGCCGTCGGTAATCGGCATAATATAGCATGATGTAGCATAAAAAAAGACCTCACTATTGTTTACAAGTAAAACCAGTTTTCGAGTTATGAGTGAAAATCGCACCGCTGCGTTGTGCAAATAAGCCGTTTCATTAGCGTTATGGTCGAGAAAGTGCGTCAAAATCAGTTTACCATAGTTTAGCTGGTAGTTCATAGCACCTGATTTTTTCACTAGTAAAATGGCGGCGGTAACGTTGCTTTCGGCCCTTTTTATGCCCTTTACAGAGACGTTTCGGCTTACTAGCAAAACGACAAAAGCGGTTATTAGTAAAACGGAGATTGGCGTAACTGTGAATAACGGTATTTAGGGGTTTTAGGTGGTATCGGAGCTACTAGCGTCAGTTTATGAGCAGTTATGAGGTAGTTACGTGGTGTACTATGCAGTTATGTGGGGTTTACTATGCAGTTACGTGCAGGGTTTACTACATGGTTACTCGTAGAACGGGGCACTGAACGTGCCTCTTCGACACCCTCATAGACTGTTTTGATGGTTTCGATAGCGATATCTATCAAAAAACTAACCACTGCCATTCTGCTCTTTGCCCCAAAAATTTTGTGGAAAAGCTTTTACGCTATAATAATGATAGTGTCTATTGGAGAATTAGCCTCTTTTTATTGAGGTGGAGGATGAAAAAGAATGAAGAATTGGGAAATTGCTGTAATTGTGGTTTTCTTTACACTTTTTATAACCCTCTTCTCTGTTACGCACCCATGGCAGCAAAAGATAGGCGATTCTACTACAGTTGATAATGTCACTGTTCAGTTTCCAGTTACACCCATAGTTAGAGACTCGCTTTATAAAGGTTATGAAATAGAAACGGGCTGGAAATTTGTCATATTGGCCGTTAGCGTCTACAATTGGGGACCGGAGAATAGGACATTTTTTGCAGGACGAATGGAAGACAAAGACGGCATTGTATATTTCGCCGAGGCTGTCGAATACTCTGACATTAAGAGTTACACTCAATTATCTGCGGGTGAAGGAGATTTTTTTCACATTGCATATAAGATGCCTACAAATGCTGTTCCAAAACAGGTTTATTACACCATCAGTAACTTCGAAGCTCACAAGAGCTCCTACGGAAATGTGCTATTGAGAAAGTCAATATGGGGGTGAGTTCGGCATGAAAAGCAAAAGACTGGAATATAGCTGGCGGCTTTACTTTATTGGAGTCATTGGACTCCTATTAGGAGCACAGGGATGTGTTTTGATTGCAATTTTGGCACCGGACAAATTATTGAACGAAATTACAATAGTTTATTCTTTTCTGTTGGTATCCGCGATAGTTTTCTTGTTCGTAAAAAGGGAAATGACCTATCTGATGTACACAGGAATGTTTGCCGTTCTTTGTGTATATCGTACATTTGCCCCCATTAATTTTTGGCCCACCTTATCCTGAGTGGACTTTTTTTATTGGCTCTGTGCCATATTGGCTTTGTTTAGGATATTTAAGTTACAAGTATCTCGATTTTAGGGGACTATTTGAAGAGAAAAGGAGTTATGAGAGGGGATATGAAGAACCTTACAAAAGAAACCAAAAACAAAATTCTGATAAAACATATCTTATAACTGATTCATTTATTGAAATAATAGATTGGTCTAAGCAGATGCCGGTATTGTTAATTACGGATAAGGAAGAATTAAGCATAGGTCGAGGATATGCCCTTAAAGAATTTGAAAAGAAAGTCGTCCCGATAATTAGCCCTTTTGTAAAGAGGTTAGGAATTAGAGTTTATTGGTCGAATATTGAAGTTCTTGGAGGTAATATTCGTCGCTCCGAGCTGCGAAAATATCTCAAGAAAAACAAGCTGGCTTTTTGTGGTTGTTTCTTATTCCAAAATGGTGCTTTATTGAATTATAAAAAAGTCGGTACATTTACTGGGGATTCTGCAGGTTATATCAGAGCCGTTATACAAATACTCACTGAATTGGGAGGAGGATTAAAAAGAGATCATGGGGAACAAGGCAAGGACAAAAAATATACGAAAGCTGAAACTGGGCCGTACTATTATAGAGTGCTCGGCGTAACTAAGGCTGCTACTCAAGAAGAGATAAAGGACGCATATCGCAAGCTTGCTAAGATATATCATCCTGATGTGAGTGTTGATCCTGATGCAGAGAAGAAATTCAAAGAAATTCAGAAAGCCTTTGAAACGCTATCTGACCCAATTAAGCGGGCGCAATATGACCGATTTGAATCAACAATCAAAAACAACTGATTACAAGATATGAATGTGCCTCGTAGCCCAATCAGCCCGCTGGTGCAAATCGACCCAGAGGAAAGGTTCACCACCATCTCGGGAAGGCTGTAATGAAGCTACGGGAGAGGCTATTCTCCCCCACCCCACCCAACAAGAAGCGGTGAGTTGAAAGGGGATTAGGAATCACTTTAAAGAAGGTAATTAAGCGCGGAATGAGATTGTTTTTTGAATGCGATGATTATTTTTCCGTTCCTTCTTTTCTTTGTAGCAGGGGCTATAAACAACTCGTCAAAAGACGAATAGGTAAATTTGACCTGACGTGAACAAACGTTAAAACATTCTCGGGCTTTTAATGTACCCTTCTTCCTTCTTGGGCGCATTACGCAGCACTTCTGTTTGTTCTAATGACTCTTTCGGGTCATCTTGCCGAACCACGTCCGTTAAGCCGATGACGTGCGAGGTCGGCTCGACATCGGTAGTATCCAACTCGTCCAGCACCGCAAAGTAATCCAGAATCGAACTCAATTGCTGCTCAAATAAGTCCTTCTCCTCTTCGCTCAGCGTTATCCGTGCTAACCAGCCGATATGCTCGATCTCCTCTTTTTTTATCATAACACACTTTTTCTTTTTAGAAAAAAGAAAACCTGTACTAAAAGAAAAACATGAATTCTTTTTAAAGGTTCTTTTTATAAGATTGACGATGACAAAGGCAGTAATCCTCGCAGGCGGCTATGGAACACGACTCCAACCGCTTACGTTTAGCACACCGAAAGCGATGATTCCACTGGTGAACAAGCCAGTAATCGATTACATCTTGGACTATATGATGGGATACGGCTTGAGAGAGTTTGTAATCACCACGAACTACCTGAGGGAACAAACGATAGCGTATCTCGACAGCAGCAGGAGCGATTTAAAGATCACGTATCCTGAGGAACCGTCGCCGTTAGGAACCGCAGGCTCGGTGAAAAACGCTGGAATAACCGAACCTATGGTGATCATACAGGGCGATAATATCACGGAGATAGACCTCGGGAAGCTCATGAGGTTCCACAAAGCGCATAACGGTCTGGCGACCATTGCATTGCTACGCGTGCCGAATCCGTCGTTATACGGAATCGCAGAGCTAGAAGCGAATGGTTTGATACGGAATTTTAAAGAGAAACCTGCCCCGAGCGAATGTTTCTCCAATCTCGCAAACACCGGCTTGTATATCCTCGAACCTGAGGCGATGGAGTACGTTCCAGACGGTAGTGCATTTGATTTCTCTAAGAACCTGTTTCCCCTACTTGTAAAACAAGAAGCGGTTTATGGGTGCGTGGTTAACGGATTCTGGACAGACGTTGGCAGTTTAGCGGGCTATATGGAAGCAAGTAGGCGGATATTAGAGCAAAAAGGCTTCGAATGCGCACCTACCGCAGAGATCGAAGATTGCGAATTTCAGGGTAATGTCGCCGTTGGCGAATATGTCACGGTCAAAAACTCCGAAATACGAGGGCCGGCAGTGATTGGCAACCATGCAACGGTACTCAACAGCAAATTGTACAATTCGGTGATTTTTTCTGGAGCAACGGTGACTAAAACCGTGCTACGAAATAGCGTTATTTGCCAAGACGTGGTTATAAAGAAAGAAGAGATTACTGATTGTATTAGATAACGGCTGCGGATGCGCGGTTGAAAAGTGTATTTACAGATGGCGTTTGGTTCTTCTGTCTTAGGAGTGCCGCAATGAAAATTCTTACCACTTCTCTATTCATACACCGGATCTAACCACTTCATGTACTTCTCCTCTCGTGCGTCCAGCACATCGAAGAACTTACGTTGCAGCACACTGGTCACTTCACCTTTCTTACCTTCGCCTATCGTTACTGTATCGATCTGACGTATCGGCGCCATCTCCGCTGCCGTTCCGGTAAAGAAGGCCTCATCAGCAGCGAATAATTCCTCCTTCGTTATGAGCTTTTCCACCACTTCATAGCCCAAATCGCGCGCAAGCTCGATGACAGAAGCACGCGTAATTCCTGGTAGAATAGACGATTCGGCTTCTGGAGTGTACAGGATTCCGTCTTTCACGATGAAGATGTTCTCACCCGGACCTTCGGCTACATATCCTTTTGTATCAAGCAGTATCGCCTCGCCGAAGCCCCTTTCCTTTGCGTCTAACGAAGCTAAAATCGAATTGAGATAATGGCCAACAGCTTTTGCGGTAACCGGCAAGGTGCTGGGGTCTATTCGTCGCCAAGGTGAGATCGTGCATCGTATGCCGCCCTCAGCCGCCTCGTCGCCAAGATAAGCGCCCCAGGGCCACACCGCAACTGCGCAATCTACCGGGCACTCCTTGGGGTTCAGACCCAAGTGATGATAGCCAAAGAACGCGATTGGCCGTATGTAGCACGCGTCAAGACCATTGACACGGATCGTTTCCTTTATCGCCTCCCCCATTTCTTCCTGGGAGTACGGGATTTCCATCTCGTATGCCTCCGCTGACCGATACATCCTATCGACGTGCTCCTTCAGCCTGAAGATAAACGATCCCTTATCCGTTGCATAGCACCGTATCCCCTCGAAAACGCCAGACCCGTAATGCAAGCCGTGTACTAGAACGTGCACTTTCGCTTCTTTCCAATCAACCATCGTACCATTATACCATATCTTTCCTTCACCGGTAAAGGCCTCTGCCATCAGTATCACCCCTCGTATTATTGTCTTTTTAGTATAAACATTTTTCTCTTTCAAAAACAGCGGTGCTAAAAAGATAAAGAAGGTTTGTTATATATTCTCTGCTTCAATACCGCCCCTTCAATCTTTAATTCACGCCACGTCGCACTTAGTCGTTCCTCTTGTTCTTTATCCTTTACGAACGCGACAAAAGCCGGTCCCGTGCCGGAGAGGCTCACGCCCTTCACGCCGCATTCTAATGCCTTGAGCATCGGTTCCGGATCGAAGCGTAGCGCAGCACAATACAAAAAGCCATTTAACGTCATTGCCTCTTCAAATCTACCTTCTAACGCCAATTCATACGCACGGCTCACCCATGGGGCGATCAATCTCGACCGGTGTACATCAGTATCCGCGGTAAAGGCTTGTGTGTGTGGCACGAAGATAAGAACCGCAGAATCCTTCTCCACACGTTTTAGTAGCTCTTGGTTTTTGTTGTCCGTGATGACGATTCCGCCAAGCGCAGAAGCGCAGGCATCGTCAAACGCGCCGGTAATAGACACACCAACATCCAGAGCCGCATCAACACCTAGTCGTATCGCACCCAGTACCCCGATTTTTTCTTTTGCTTCTCTTCCGATTGCATCCAATGCGGCAACGACCACGGCATTGGCTGCCGCACTGCTGCTCTTCAGTCCGCTGCCAATCGGTATCTCGCTTTTCGTTTTCACATACGCACGTAACGGCAGATCGAACTTCCGCAACACTAATTCCACACACCGCTCTATTAATCGTGTATCCGCAGCACGCTTTTTCCCTGCCCACTCTATTTCACCTTCGATTCCTTTGAAATTTGCGCCAAGCTCTACTTCTGCATACGTCCACAAATCGATACCAAAAGCCGCTCCTTTTGAGGTTGCTATTGCATTTACTATGGTTCCTGCTCCACTGGCTTTCCCGTATCCTCTCCCGCTTCTCCCGGCGCCCATATCTTTAGCTACCTCTTTGTATGCTTCGTCGATTTTTCATGTATTACACCAACCAATTGACGTTTGAGATAATAGGGACCAACGTAAATAAAAACTGCACTTACTGAACGGGCAACGTAAAACAAACCGTGTATCCTTTACCTTTCTTTGATTCTATCCAAATACGACTGCCGTTCACCGCGATTAATATGCCCCTCTTAAAAATTTTTGGATTAGTTTAATCATAATTAGCAATGTTGACGACCTGAACTTATTACTGTGTACCTCTAACTGAAGGGAAAAGCGGTAAATATTTATACGGTGAGCGCATAATCCTCGTTATCACAAAAAAGAAGGGAATGAGGAAATGACGAAAGAGGTTGTTATCGTTGGCGGTGGCGTTGCCGGTGTATCCGTCTTGCGGAACTTATTTGCAAAGAAGGATGAGGTGCCTGAAGGGCTGCATATAACCTTGATCAAGCGGGAGAAGAGCGGTTGGGTTTCCACTTGTGGATTGCCCTTTGCATTGCGTGGCTGGTATGAACTCGAGCGGACAGAGATAAACAAGCCGCAGTTCTTCCGCGAGCAGGGCGCTGATTTCAGGACTGAAGGCGATGTAACAAAGCTCAATTTGGATGCGAAGACGGTAGAACTTGATAGCGGGGAAACGATAAACTACGACTACCTCGTTATAGCGACGGGACGAAAACAATCGGTAAAAGAAACAACTCTCGACGGGGTTTTTACGTTTAATAACGAGGACGATGCATGTGCGATTGAAGATGCGTTGAATACGAAAGAGGTAAAAAACGCGTTTGTTCGTGGACGTGGCATTATAGGGCTACAATCGGCGGCGGCATTCGCCGAGAGAGGTATTAAGACGACAGTTCTTGGAGGGCCACCTTCCCTGCTACCTTCGAGCCTTGATCCCGACATGGGCGATCTCATTAAAGAGCGTATGGAGAAAGAAGGCGTCAGATTTATTCTTGATCGGCGCGAGATTACCGCAATAAAGGGGAAGGACGGCTGGGTGAAATCGGTTGTGATCGGAGAGACGGCCGAAGAGAAAGAGGAGATCCCCGCGGAGATCGTGGTCATTGGCAAATGGATGGTTCCCGAAAACGATCTTCCAATTGCCGCTGGAATAGAGCTAGGAGAGAGCAGGGGTATCGTTACTGATCGGTCAATGCACGTAAAGCGTGGAAGGCGTTCGTTGAACGAGGTGTATGCACTTGGTGACTGTGCAGAGGTGGTTGATGGCATCACTCATCGCCCGAAACTGAACCAAATGGCTTCTACTGCCATCGTGCAAGCAAAAGTGATAGCTGACAACATTCTGAGCGATATCAAGAATCAACCAGGTTTGTATTCCGCGTGCGAATACTGTATCAGCCCGACGGTAGCAGACATCGGCGGCGGTCTCATGATGGGTTCGGTAGGTGTTACCACTGATGCGGCAACCCGCGCAGGAATTAAGACGGTCAGCGGCAAAGCAACGAAACTCACCAAAGCACGCTACTTCCCCGGTGCGAAGCCGCTCACCATGAAGCTGATTTTTGACGCCTTCACCAAGAAATTGATAGGCGCACAGATGGTTGGCGAAGCCACGGTTGCTGAGCGAGTAAACGAATTCGCCGTCGCTATCCGTGCTGGGATAACCGCTGCCGAGTTGAGAAATATGGAACGGTGCTATGACCCGTCGGTCGCGTTGCTGGTTGACGTAACGATCGACGCGGCAGAAGAGGCCATGGGGGTTACTACGGTCTATTAGCCGTACCCCTTCTTTTTATCTTTTATCTATCCAAAAAAAAAACTCCCTGAGCACCGCTTCACCCTTTCTTTTTAAAGGGTGATAACTTTCGTGGCCTTACCTAATTTTTCCAGAAGGTCTTTTAATTCAAGCTTCTGTAGTCCTTCCGGGATCTCGAATCGCGGTGGTTTTCCCCCCAAGAGCTTCACCCATGCATAGCACGCATAGAGCGGCACTCCAGCAGTTGTTGCCATTTTTATCAGTTCAAACGGGTCTGAAGAGATACCCATATCCACTGCGTTTTTCTTTATATCATCCGCGTATCCTTCCAAGCCCGGCGCATACCTGTACTTTTTATCCACAAGCGCCGCCAATCCCTCTTGCATGAATACCACGGCTATATCCTCTCCAGCCTTCTTTCTATTTGTAGCAACGATAAGCGTGCTCAAATAGGAATTTATGGTCCCCTCCTTACAGATTAGTATGGTCTCAGGCAATTTTAATCACCATCTTACATTGGGGTCTCGTCACTTTATAAAGTTTTCGATAATTTTTGAGCATCTTAACAAATTGCGGCAACTTGGAAAAAACATATCTTGTCATACAAATAATTTGAGGTGAATCTAGTCCTCTTTTCAGAAACGCTACAGAATATTACCAATCAACCGCTTCGCCCACTTCAACTTCTTCCTTTTTCGCTCACTTACCTGCTTATCCTCGAAATCAAACCCTACGAGTGCTATGCTACGCGCACCAAACTCCTTCGCCAGAAATACACACCGGTCCCCATCGGTGAACCCCCCGAAGTTGTACACGTTATGAAGCGGCTTGCTTTGCGTTGTGCAGAGCACGTTCTCAGTTAATGTCGGCAGCACTTTCTTCAGCGTCTCCATATTATCACCATGCGCATGCACCACCAGTATCGACCCAAGCCGATTTGCTGTGATGATATCCGGGATCGTTCCGTCAAGGTCGGTACACACGATGTCTGGTATTATAGCATTACGCAGAAGCACCGACGTGGCACCATCTGCAGCTAGTATCGTCGAGTTACGATCATGCGTAGAGCGTTCAAACTCTTTTCCGCGCTCCTTCAATTCGCGTTCCAAACAGGGCGCATTGCCACAAATGATCACGCGATTACCTCTTATAAGCGTTTCTACTTCTCTTCTTACGGCGTCCTCATCACTTGTTATCTTAGACGTCATTATCTCAGAAGTCAATCTCGCCGCTTCTTCGTCTTTTGCTCTATCAAAACCAAAATCACTCAGAATTTCCTCATATAGTGGTTCCCAATCACTGTACCTCATGACACACGTCCGATTAAAAAAGAAAGGTTAATCAAGGTAAAAGTTTTTAGGAAGATATTAAAAGGAGCAGCTTACAATACGAAAAGCATAAAAGAGATGGCCACTGAAAAAAGCAAACCCAAGCGCAGGACGAAAGGAACGGGGAAAGGAAAGGAAAAAGGGAAAGATAGGGAGTTTCAGGTAATCTTTGGCTGTGGGCGGATTGGCTACGCGATAGCAAAGGGGTTGAGGGATGAGGACTCGGAAGTGCTCATCGTGGATATCGATGAGAAGAAGGTGGAATTACTCAAGGAAGATGAGTTCATCGCGTTCGCCGGTGACATAAGCAAGTCAGAAGTGACGCGTAAGGTTATCGGCGAAGGTGTGCCAGAAGCGTTTTTTGTCGTGAGCAACAACAGCGAAGCGAACGCGAACGCGGTAAGAAATGTGAAGGAGATGGCGTCACATGTCAGCTTAGTAGTGCGAGCAATCGAGCCTGAAGATAAAGAAAAGTTCAAAGCACTAGGCGTTGACGTTGTTTTGGCCATCCCTGAAATAACTGCGCGATCTGCAATAGGGCAACTGGAAGGCGTGAAGGCGCTGCGAAAGGTTAAAGAAATGACGGCGCTGATAGAAGATCTCAAGGAGCAAAAAGGCGGAAAGTTAGGCATTGTCGTTCACGACAGCCCAGATCCGGATGCGATAGCCTCTGCCTTTGCGCTCAAGCACATAGCGGAGCGCTTAGGTGTGTCTGCAGATATACTCTACCGTGGGGAAATAGGGCATCATGTAAATCGCGCTTTTGTCAATATTTTAGGGATAGAGATGAAAAGATTGGAGCACGAGGATACATTAAAAGACTATCGCAAGCTGGCACTTGTAGACGCGAGCGTGCCAGGCGTTAATAATCCTTTGCCCCCGGAGAACAAGGTAGATATCCTTATTGACCATCATACCACGAATAATAAGGGGGAAGTCAACGCTGATTTTTATGATATCCGTACTGAAATTGGTGCAACATCAACCGTAATGACGGAGTATCTCCAGGAATTGGAAATGCCGGTTGACAAGGTGCTGGCAACCGCTCTTTTGCACGGGATAAGAACAGACACGGGTGGCTTTAAACGAGAGACTCATCCTGCGGATTTTTCCGCCGCTGCATTCCTCCACTTAAAGGCTGATAAAGACCTCGTAGACCAGATAGAAACTCCACCCATGTCCACAGAGATGCTGAACGTCGTGGGTGATGCGATCTTAAATAAGAAGATAAAAGGGAGCTATTTAATCACGAATGTAGGGAGTGTGGCGAATCGTGATGCTATACCTCAGGCAGCAGATTATCTGCTCAATCTGGAAGGAATCGCAACGGTCGTCGTGATAGGACTCTATGAGGATATGATATTCGTTTCCGGGCGGAGCAAGGATATCCGAGTGAATATAGGCGATGCGTTTGCGCACGCGTTTGGAAAGATAGGTTCCGCAGGTGGACACGCCTCGATGGCTGCTGGACAGATACCACTAGGGATCTTCAGCGGGCTCAAGGATAAAGAGACCATCATGCAACTCGTAGAAGACGCCGTAACGAGACGTTTCCTATCGGTGATGCGAGAAGAAACGAGCGAGTAACCAGACATTAGATTCCCACTTCTCACAGTTTTACCATCTGAGCATGCGGCACGCCGTCAATGAAAATTACGCTAGCCCCTTCGATGAAGTTGTTATCTATGGCACATTGTATCGCTCGTTTACCCACTAGATTCGCTACTGTCGCTTGTTGTAAGGAAGTGATTACTTCACCTTCCGTAGCCTCTTCGCCTTTGTAAAAGCGTTCCGAGATTTTTAAGGAAAGCTCACCTTCTTCAAAGCTTTTCCCTACCAAATCCATATCGCACACCGCGACCAGCAGCCCCGAGTCCGAGTTGTATTCCTTGATATACATCTCTTTTTATCGCTCACACTAGTAACAGAATATACGGTATCTTAAAGGTAAAAGTTATAATGTTCACGATGGTATAAGATTGTAGAGAAAGCAGATGGAAAGCAGGGGGCTCGTAGCTTAGTCCGGTTGGAGCGCTCGGCTGATAACCGAGAGGTCCGGAGTTCAAATCTCCGCGGGCCCATAGTCACTTTTTCTTTTTACAAAAGAAAGTGTGATAAGCGGAAGGAAAGGAGGAAGATCTTCTTTAGAAAAGGAAGATTTATCAAAGGAATGCCAAAAGGTGGGAAGATTGGGATCGAAACACGGGTAATTTTAATCTCGCCGGATTCTGAAATAACGCCGGGACAGGTAAAGAGTAAGATTCTGTCGATGATCAGTGAAGATCCACGCATGGCTGACTCAGACATCAGGGCAAAAGAGACGTGTTTTGGCGCATTAGTGGAAGGCGATGCAAAGAAGGTACGAGCGATCGCGGAAGAAGTGAGGGGAATGGATCCGAACGGGATCTTTTCAAAACCGCGTGGATTTCCCATTGGTGATCCAAGGATATGCAGGGCAACGAGAAAAGGCGGCCCCAGACCTGGATTCCATCAGTTAGAACTTGAGTATCAACTGCTGCCGAAAGTACGGGGGGCATTGAATAAAATAGGGAATAAAGTGGGTGGTCAGAGTGTATGAGGAAGAAGATAACGAAGAGGAGTGCGTGTTTCATAAAAAATTGAAACTGAAATTAAAAGAGAAGGGGAAGGAAGGCCGGTTGTCGTTCCTGAAGGATTACCTAGATTACCTTGTGAGGGGTAGTAAAACACTTCCACCGGATTTCCCGACGTTTGTACGAGAGATTATGGGCCTGGACGAGCGAGAGGGGTTTATCCACATGCGGATATGGCACGACGACAGCGAGCTGGTAAATTTCGCGAAGACACGGGAGTACGAGTATAAAATTGATCTCTATGATTAACGAGGGGTTTCTAGTGGGTGAGGCTCTTGTCGGAGAAGAGCCGGAAATAGCGCATATCGACCTGATTATCGGCAGTAAGCGAGATGCTGCGGGTATAGCCTTTGCTTCATCGCTTGCGCAACCTCGACAATCACACACACCGATCCTTGGCGTTATTCGACCAAATCTTCCTACCAAACCAGCGACCCTGATCGTGCCGAAGGTAAGCTTACGAAACCTCGCCGATGCGGAAAAGATTTTTGGGCCTGCTCAAAGTGCTGTTGCAAAGGCCGTTGCAGACGCTGTGGAAGAAGGCATTATACCGAAAGCGCAAGTGGAAGAACTCGTCGTGATCGTTTCCGTCTTCATCCATCCCCGCGGCAAGGATTACCAGCGGATATACCGGTACAACTATGCAGCAACAAAGCTTGCCCTCTCACGAGCTATTCAGAAGTTCCCCAATATCGATAAAGTTTTAGAAGAGAAAGATAAAGCAATACATGCCATGATAGGATTCAGAATAAATAACCTTAAAAAACCGCCCTATCTGGAGGTTGCACTGGACATTCCAGATTGGAGGCGGGTAGAAGGGATTGTCAGAGCCTTACCCAAAAGTGACGCGATCATAATCGAGGCGGGCACACCGCTCATCAAGCGATATGGCGTTGAAGTGGTGCAGAAGATCCATCAGTTAAGGCCCGAAACGGTCGTGCTTGCTGATCTCAAGACATTGGACACGGGCAACTTAGAAGCACGGATGGCTGGCGATGCGACTGCTGACGTTATCGCGTTTTCGGGATTAGCGCCAGTGAAGACGATGGAGAAGTTTATCGAGGAGTGTAAGAAAGTTGGCGCGCTCTCGCTGATGGACACGCTGAATGTGCAAGACCCAGTGGCGGTACTCGAGAAGCTCACGGAGAAGCCGAACGTCGTGGAGTTGCATCGGGCAATCGATATGGAACAGGCCCAAGAGAGTGCATGGGGCGATATCGACGAGATACGACGCGTGTGCGGAAACAACGTACTCGTTGCGGTGGCTGGCGGCATACGCGTGAATAAGGTAGAAACAGCGCTGGAGGCAGGGGCGGATATTCTAGTGGTTGGTCGCGCGATTACCGCGGCGAAGGATGTGAACGGTGCTACACGAGCGTTTCTGCAGCGGATGGGTGTTGAAGAGGTGGATCAGTTCCGCGTGATGACTGATTTTTAGAAATAAAAGATGAGTTCTCCTGACGCCGTAAATGATCGATTATTGTTTGCGTGGAGACGGTTGAAAGACCTAGAAGAGTTAACAAGAGATGGGAAAAATCTTGGGGGAGCTGATCCTAAAGAAAGACAGCAGTTGATTCAGGAGTTCTTCTTCCACTTATTGGGTGCTATAGAATTCCTTGCACAAGTAGTCAATACTTCAAAGAGCCTCGGCATCGATACGGAGAGAGTGACAATAGACCAAGTTTGTAATACGCTGAATGTACCGGGCATAAATGATCCAATAAAGACAATTTTAGAGAAACTGCATCCACCAACCCGTAACCGGCCATTACCTACAGATCCGTATTCCGACGAGGGCTGCCATTATAGGATTGTGGTGTATAGGAACCGAGTTTGTCATCATGGGGAGAACCCCTTTTGTTTTAGGGTTGGATCATCACCTTCAACTAGTTTATTCCTTGATCCTAGAGATACAAATCGAGGTGCCTCGAACGAATCGGCGATCTTTGAACTAACCCGTTTTTATGAATTAGTTAAAGCAAAATGCCAGCAAGTTCTGACAATGCTCTAACCGATCACATAATTTATGTCAACGAATGTCCAGAATTCAGTACGAGTAAAGAGGTTAGTTCTTGATGTAGAAGTTATTCCTTCCGCTCCAGCATCGCTTTGATCTTCTTCAGTCGCGTGAAATTCTCGCGTTCCATCTCTTCTAATCGCATCTGGATATATTTCCGCGTCGTTTTTAATCGCGGAATCATAACATATTCAAGCGCATTGACACGCCGCTTTGTCTTCTCTACCTCACCCGCGAGATTGCGCACCGCTTCTTCCAGCTCTGCGAGCTTGATTATCTTCTTCAATGCTTCCTCAAAGCTTCTCGCGCAGTTGTCCACCGCAGCTGACGAATCTACAAAGCCGTAGCCGCGATCCGTAACGTCCCGCACTAATTCACTCTTTAATTCCAAGAGGGGGACATTCACGCCCATGATGCTACGCGACGAGAATTCTAACGAGATTTCTTGCGGGGTCATCAATGATAATTGCCGCACTTCATCAACGCCTAACCGCGCTTGCGCGAGAATCAGATAATTAAAAGCTTCCTGTAACGTTTCTTCCGCTTCCTTCCGGGCTTCCCGCACTTCGCCCACCACATCAAAGAATTCAGCAATCAACGCATCACGCTTTTCTCGCAGCAGATCGTGCCCTTTCTCCGCTAATTTCTCTCTCCTGCGCAGATACAATAATTCCATCCTCGTGGGGCTTACCCCTTCTATTATCTCCGGCATACTCCATCCCCTACGATATAATACGAGCAGGTATTAGTATTTAATTTCTATTCTGTGAAGAATAAGAG
>CAYUEX010000022.1:0-7127 GCA_964443855.1 uncultured Halobacteria archaeon
CCGTGAAGGCTGATGACGGAGATGGACATACCGATGAAGCAACAGTAACCATTGGAGCAGCAGCACCAACAGCAGCACCAACAGCAGCACCAACAGCAGCACCAACTGTAACGCCAGCACCAACTGCACCACCGACAGCAGCACCGACAGCAGCACCAGCAACACCAGAACCAACGCCTGAAGAGCCAGGTTTCGAAGCAGTATTCGCTATTGCGGGTCTGTTAGCGGTTGCATACCTCGTACTGAGGATAAAGAAGTAATCCCAAAGCAAAGAGCAAACTGAAAACTGAAAATTTTTGAAGGAGGGGATTTTTTATCCCTCTTTTTTTGTTTTTTACACAAACCTTTTAGAAAAAGGTTTAATCCAAAAATCACACCTTTAGAAAAGGTGTACGCCCAAACTAAGTTCTTTTGGTAAAGCTTTTTTTCTTAAAAAGAAAGGGTTCAATCAAAATCTTTCATTTCAAAATGCTTCATTGTTAGCGTAAAGAATAAAGTCCGCTTTTATTTTGGTACCGCTTTTCGCAGCTTTTTGAGATAATATCCTGAATACAAAGCTCCAAGCGGGTTATGAGCAAGTACGCGATCTTTTACTGCAAAGGTCGTTACGGGCGCCGCTGAGCAGTGCGTAAATAGGATGTCATGTCCTATGCACAGGCCCACGATGATATTCAGATCCGTCTTTTCCTTGTTCAAGACGATAGCCTGCCCGATTGGATTGCACATGGCTTCTCCTTCTGGTTCTCGTGCTGCTATCTCCGTATCTGTTTCTTCCTGCGCAGCTCTCTGCTTGTGAAGACGCTCTAATTCGAAATATGATTTGTCAATACCGCAGATCTTGCAGCAGACCGAAGAGACCTCAAAGTAGTCCGAGAGAATATTGGTGAGTAGTTCCGCCTCTTTTTCCAGGCCGATGCAAAACGCCACCCCCAGCTTCTTGTAGCCCATTTCTTGCGCGTAGCGTATCAGCTCCTCTATGCGGGTCTTCTGCATGTAATAGCGCGATTCAATACGTGTAGCAACTCGTAACGCCTTGAGGACTTCTGCATCTCTTTCATAAGTCGCTTTGGCTTCTTCTTTACTATCAGTGCAGTCCTTGCCGTGAACACACGCTTTTTCTTTGCAGTCTGCACACTTCATAG
Source organism: uncultured Halobacteria archaeon (assembly GCA_964443855.1). Lineage (GTDB taxonomy): Archaea > Halobacteriota > Syntropharchaeia > Alkanophagales > Methanospirareceae > JACGMN01. Next base: position 1,143 of record CAYUEX010000022.1, read on the forward strand.
TCATATTTAACCTATCCTCTTCTTCTATGGTAAAAAGGAAACAGGTTGCGATGAGAACAATAGCGTGGGATAATGAAAAGGCCGTGGTGAAACTCATCGATCAGACGTTGTTACCGGCGGAGTATAAACTCGTGGAGTGCACTCGGGTCGACGAACTTATCGATGCGATAAAACGATTGAAGGTGCGTGGTGCACCCGCTTTAGGCGTTGCGGGCGCGTTCGGTGTTGTGTTAGCCTGTATGACCAAACGGGATGAGGCGAACCTTAAAGAAGCGGTAGAAAAGTTGAAAAACGCACGACCTACTGCAGTAAATCTCTCTTACGGTGTTGAGAGAGCGTTACAAGCAGCATTACGTGGAGAAACCATGCAGGAGCGGAGCACTTATGCATTGGACGAGGCGAAACGAATTGCCGAGGAGGATGTTGCGGTGAATAAGAAGCTTGGTGAGTACGGGAGTGCGCTTTTGGACGATGGCGATGTCGTATTGACGCATTGCAACGCCGGTCGGCTTGCATGTGTGGATTGGGGCACTGCGCTCGGAGTGATACGAACTGCAATGGAAAATGGCAAGAGGATCGAAGTAATCGCATGCGAGACGAGACCACTCAATCAAGGTTCGCGACTCACTGCGTGGGAACTGCGTCAGGATAACATTCCAGTGACACTCATCACAGACAGCATGAGTGCGGCTGTGATGCGGGCAGGACGCGTGAATAAGGTGCTGGTAGGTGCGGATCGAGTGGTGAAGGAGGGCGTATTTAACAAAATAGGGACGTACATGCATGCAGTGGTTGCGAACGCGCACGGCATACCGTTTTACGTTGCTGCACCACTTTCCTCGTTCGATACGAAACGAAGTTATAACGAGATTGAGATAGAGGAACGGAGTCCAGAAGAGCTATTATTTTTCGGCAAAAAGCAGATTGCACCGCTCGACGTGAAGGTTTATAATCCAGCATTCGATTTCACACCGTTCGAGCTGATCGAAGCGTTAATTACCGAGAAGGGCGTAATCCGTCCGTCGGATATCAAAGAGCTGTAAACTGCTGCTATCGATTAGCCGACAGATATGATTCTGATAATCGTTATCTCTGTGCTTGCATTGGTCTTTTCGGCTACCGGCTCGTCCTCAGGCACTGGTTTACCGTTACAGAGCACAACAACCTCTTCAGGATTAATGTTGAGCTTTTCTAACACCGTCTCGTAAGTAGCGTCATTCGAGACTTCGAGCCTTCTCTCTTCTGTGGCGTCAGCGAGTATATTCACCTTTACATCCATAACACATAACACATCCTATTTTTTCGAAAAAAGAAATTTCGCTAAAAGAAAAACTTCACGTCACGTTTCTTTTCGTAAACGCTTTCTGTTTAAAAGGAAGGGTTTAAGGAGAGCGAGCGTATCCACTCACCTTTCGCCTCTCTTGTCGTACCCACGACCAGTCGTGTCTCATGGCTTGTTTGCTCCAGCATGCCTCGCGCTTCTATCGTCTCACCCGCGAATGCTTGCCCGGTATACGTATGCGTGAATGAAAGGACCCTGTTGACCTCTGTGTGTTCAATTTCGTAGATTGCCGGGCTGTCAAACGCAAAAGAAGCGGCTATTACTTCTGCTGTTATCGTTTTATACCCTACTCGTTTGCCTTTTTCATAATTTTGTGCATCCAACTGCTGTAACTCTTCAGGATCGCGCACGTACAAGAGATCAAAGTAGGTGCCGCCGATTGAGCCTCTATGCCCCTTTCGCAATTCGTGTGCGACAAAAGCCTCATAACTTAATTCCGGCTTTCGTTTACGATAAATTTGCCTCCACAACTCCTCTTTTAGTTCAGCAGTGATTCCCTGCTCTGTTGCAGCACTTATCACCGCTCTCGCTTTGTCAAAGTTCTCGCGGCCATAAATGACAAAATCGAGGTCGGAGTTCTCTCCGTTAAGACCGCACAAATAGGAGCCGGTGATACCGATGCTCTCTTTTGGAATATGCCGACCAAGAAGTTCGTAAATAGTTCTGGCTTTTTCGTCACGCTCTGCAATTACCGGGAGCTGCTCATTGGGCCTCAAAATATCCTTTATATCCGCTTTTGGAACCACGTGCACGTCTTTTACGTATTCAGGGCGGTGTTCTTTTAGGAATTCGTACGCGTCGTCAAAGTCCACTTTCCGGTATCTTCCCTTCTCTGACACCCGCTCGCCCTTTTCGTCAGGGACGTACCGCAAAAGGCAGTTTAAACACTCACCGCCTAGGTCATAGCTGACTACAGAAAAAATCCAATCATGCTTCGTTACCACGAAATCCCGTATCCGTGCTCTTGTGCTCTGCATACTCGCTGTTAATCCTACACTTTTATAAAAACGAAGGGAGAAATATAAAGCAGATAAATGAAGCTGCTATTGAAGTTCCCCTTATCTCTGGATGAGCTGCCGTATACGGCTGAAGTCGTGCTCGAAACGGGTGTGAAATTAAGCATAGACAGTGCGACGCGAGGCGAGCTTATCATTGAAGTTCCGAGTTCGCGAGTAGACCAAGTTGCAGAGCTTTTCAGAGAGAAAGGAGTTGAAGTACGGAAATTAATGAAACTGATTGCCTGGGATGAAGAGCGGTGTGTACACTGCGGTGCGTGCATCTCTGTCTGTCCTACCGAGGTGTTCTCGTTCGATCCGTCGTGGAACATCAATTTAGATGAGGCGAAATGCATTCGCTGTGAAGTCTGCGTAAAATCGTGTCCGCGTAGCGCGTTAGCGTGCGTGAGTTGAGTTGCTGAGTGAGTGAGTGAGTGAGTGAGTGAGTGAGTTGACGAAAATGAAGAAAGTAGGTGTTGCGGATACGACGTTTGCGCGGTACGATATGGGCGCTGCGGCAATAGAGGAGCTGCAGAGACATGCGTCCGTGAAGATAGAACGTTACACCGTGCCGGGTATAAAGGATTTGCCGGTGGCGTCCAAGAAGCTAATCGAGGAGAACGGCTGTAACATCGTCATGGCGTTAGGGATGCCGGGACCCAAGGACATAGACAAGCAATGTGCTCATGAAGCTTCTACCGGAATTATCGCTGCACAGCTTCTCACGTCGACGCACATTATCGAGGTCTTCGTCTATGAGGACGAGGTAGGGGAAGAGAAGGAGCTTGCGTGGCTTGCTGATAGTCGTGCGCGCGAGCATGCGCAGAACGTCCTAAAAATGCTTTTTAAACCGCAGGAAATGGAACGCGAAGCCGGGATGGGAAAGCGGGAAGGGTTTGAAGATGCAGGGCCGTTGCGGGTGTGATACGTTTTTATAACGTTTAACCACGTATAGTATAGAATGGCAAGGGGTCAAATAAAATGACATCAGAAAAAGAGGAAGTGATAAAATTGGGGTTTGTCGTTTCAGAGTTTCATCGAGACATAACGTATCAGATGGAGATACTGGGGCGGGAGCATGCTTCGTTCCTTGGTGCGATCGTTCATCACACGGCATACACGCCAGGAACCTTTGACATGCCGTTAGCTGTGAAAAAGATGCTCACTGAGGGAGATGTCGATGCGGTCGTTACGCTTGGCTGCATCATCAAGGGTGCGACGGAGCACGATGAAATGATTGCATCGCAATTGACGCGGAAGATCATGGACCTTTCATTGGAGTACGATAAGCCAGTGGCGTTGGGCGTTGCAGGACCGGGAATGACGAGGTTAGAAGCGCAAGAGCGTATCGATTATGCAAAGAGGGCGGTAGAAGCCGCGGTTAAAATGGTGAAGCGACTCAAGGAAAAACCATAACTAAGCAACAGCACCACGATGCAAACCAGGGCGAAAAGAAGTGAAGACCATTTCATAATTCGTATCGCTCTTTCTATCTGCTCATTGGATGCAGGCTTGAACTGTTCGCCCACGGCATAATGCCCTACTTTCTCCAGCTTTACTTGTAAGGCGTGGCTCATTGCCGCGATTGTCACATGAACTTTTTTATGCTCTTTAAGTGCTCTAAATTTATTCCAATGTGAATGACTCGTCAGCAATATCAAACCTGCGGCGAGCCGTTCCGGCAGATAATTCAGTAAATCGTCCGTTTTTGCAGAGAACCAGCCGAAATGGAGGTATTCGTCTGTTTTATAGCCCACAACGGCGTCCAGCGTATTGAACACACGATACACCATTGCGCCACAAACGCCGAAGAGTGCGAAATAGAAGAATGGCGCGATAACGCTATCGGTGAGGTTCTCCGCCACTGATTCGATAGCGGCGGAGTTGAGCTGCTCGTTGTCCAAATATCTTACGTCTCTGCTGACTATTTTTCCTACTGCGTCTCTCTTCTCTTCTAAATCTGTTGCTGCTTGTGCATTGCGTCCGAATCGTTCCAGACCTTTTATCGTGAACGTCATCGTGAAGATGAGCGCGCCGAAAACGACGTATAAAAGATCGGAAGGTACCAAGAACAGCAGTAAACAGGGCACGACGAAAACAATAAGTATCAGCAGCGGATACAGGATTCCGAGCATTTGCTCTTTTCGCGCATTGCCCCGCTTCGTTCGTCGGTCAAAGAAATAGATCAGCCGGCTTATCCACACGATGGGATAAAACCTGTCGAATTTCTCAGAAGGGTCGCCTACGGTCAGGTCGATACCAAGGGCAATGATGAGGATAAGGATGTGATCGATGAGGAAATTCATTTTCTGTGTTTCGGCGGATAGTTCTCTTTTAAGCGTTTGAATAGTTCCTTAAGCTCTTCCGTTCGTTCTTCAATATCCTCGACGGTTGTGATACCCAGTTCCTTGAACGCTTCTAACAGTTCCTTTGCCACTTTCGAGTCGTGGATCCAGAAACATTTCGAGCAGCCCCAAATACGACTTCCGTGCTCCTGCTCCACCCAGTTACCGCCTACCTGCTCGTCCTCGCAGGGATAAAACGGGCAGAAACACCACGTGCAATCCTGACCCGTGAAATGACAGGGGTAATAATCACAATCTTCATTAGGGCCGACAAGTTTCTGTTCTCTCAGCACCTTCTTCAGGTGGTCAATAGCAAGTGGATGCATATTTCTTTATTCGTATTCACCGTCTTATCTTTTTGAGCTATGGTCTTATCATCACATTAGCTAAAGTTACCAAGAACAAGGCGAGAAGTAACCAACCCACCAATCCTTCGATCATGACAGCAGCCATTCGATAGTGATCTTTAGGATACCAATCTCCATAGCCGATTGTGGTGAATGTAGTCATGCTGAAATATAAAGCATCGTAGAAGGACACGTCTTGTTTGCAATCTTCATTGTTCTCTTTCAGTCGTTTGATGCCACCCCGCCAGTGGTAAATAGGAGTGAATATCAAAATTATTGCGACAGCCCACACTGCTGCGCGCCATGGCCTCACGCCATAGCCGCAAGTAAACCACATGAATATGTCCTCCAACTTTGAGTGTGACCACTCTTTGTCTGCTTGACTCAGTCGGCGGTACTGATAGTAAGCATTGTCAGCATCCTCAAACTGCTCCAGCTCTCTGAAAATTTTTATTAGTTTTATGTATGTTGGTCCGTCGAAGACCAGAGCATCTTTGAGGTCGATCCAGTCAACTTTCATACTTTCGAAATCAGCATCCTGAAGTAAAAAAAAGCTTAGAGAATACAACATTGGAGAAATCCACTTTATCGAACTCTGCAAAAATAAATTCGGCGTTACCGCTAAAATTCACACTATTAAAATTTGTGTTTCCGTTAAAATGTGTATGTCGGAAGTAGGCATCATCACCAAAGGTTGCACAAATGAACGATGCTCTTTCTCTAAAATTTGCACTCTTAAACTCAGCAATACTACCAAAATTTGCGAAATTAAAGCAGGTATAATCACCAAAACTCGCAAACTTAAAGTCTGTTACACCATCAAAAGTCGCATTATAAAAATTTGCATCACATTTAAAAATTGCATTTTGGAAGCCAATATCAGCATCAAAGTTTGCATTCTCAAAGTCGGTATAGTATACAAAGGTTGCCCTATCGAAGTAAGCATCGTCCTCAAA